>JAIBAP010000046.1 GCA_019695115.1 Caldilineales bacterium
CCGCTGCCATGAATCTGACCAGTGCGGTTGCCTGGCTTCGTGGCAATACTCGCTCCACCACTCGACGCTCATCCTTCGCTGCTCTTGCATTGGCTACTTGACTATAAATAAACCAACGGTATCTGTTCAGTAATCAGTGTTCAGTAATCAGTGGTCAGTAATCAGTAATCGGTGTCAGTAATCAGTGTTCAGTAACCAATAACCAGTAACTACAAGTCAACAATCAACAATCAACAATCAACAATCAACAATCAACAGTCAACAGTCAATACGCAACACGCAACACGTAACACGTGAAACGCAGGAAACCCCACATGTTCGATAACACCACCATCTCCTTCATCGGCGGCGGCAACATGGCCGAGGCGATGATCAAAGGCATCCTGGGCAAGGGCCTGGTCCCGGCCGATCGCATCATCGTCTCAGAGCCGCGGGCCGAACGCTGCGAACAATTGCGAGCCGCCTATGGCGTCCAAGCCGTCAGCGATAATCGCGCCGCCGCCCGGCAGGCCGACATCCTCATCCTCAGCATCAAACCGCAGGTGCTGAACAAGGTCATGGATGAAATCCATCTCGATCTGACCCCCAATGCGCTTGTGCTTTCCATCATCGCTGGCGCCCGCATTAGCGTGATGTCGCACGGACTGCAGCACGGCGCCATCGTGCGCTCGATGCCCAACACGCCGGGACAGTACGGCGTTGGCATGACGGTGTGGACTTGCACCCGCCATGTGACCGAAACGCAGCGCCTGCAGGCCCAGCAGATATTGCAGGCGCTGGGCAAAGAGATCTGGATGGAGGACGAGGAGTATCTGGACATGGCCACCGCCCTCAGCGGCACCGGGCCGGCCTATGTCTTCCTCTTCATCGAGGCGCTGATCGACGCCGGCGTACACATGGGCTTTGCCCGCCATATTGCCGAAACGCTGGTCTTGCAGACCATCGAAGGCTCGCTCAAGGTCGTCAACGAGATGGAGCGGCATCCCGCCACCCTGCGCAACATGGTCACATCGCCCGGCGGCACCTCGGCGGCGGCGTTGTATGAACTGGAAAAGGGCGGCTTCCGCACCATCCTCTCGAAAGCCATTTTTGCCGCCTATCGCCGCTCGGTCGAACTGGGCGAGGCGTCAGAAGCAAAACTCGGCAAAAGCGAAAGATGAACACATTCCTGGCAAATTTCGTCGACCTGCTGTTTTCTGTACTCTATTTCGCCATTCTGGTGCGCATCCTGCTCAGTTGGATACCCATGAGCCAGGATAATGCCCTCATCCGGCTGCTGAACCAGATCACCGATCCGATCCTGGCCCCGGCGCGGCGGCTCATCCCGCCGATGGGCGGGGTCGATTTTTCGCCCATGGTCGTGCTGATGGCGCTCTACATCGGCCAACGGCTGCTCGTCTCCTTCCTTCGCTAAACCATGCCCGCCCGTCTCTTGCCCATCGTTTTGCTCATGCTGATGCTGGCGGCCGGCTGCGCCCCGCCCGTTGCTCTCCCTGCCCCAACCGACATGACCCCACCCCCCGCCGTGTCCACGCCTTCTCCTGCGCCCACCGAAGCGATCGTCGGCCAGCCCGCCGCCCCAGCCGACGCTTTGCAGGTCGCAGGGGCGGCCGCCGTGCAGGTGGTCGCCTCTGCCCTGGGCCTCAGCCCGGCCGAGATCACCGTCACTGCCATCGAGGAGATGGAGTGGAGCGACGCCTCGTTGGGTTGCCCCCAGCCGGGCTATGCCTATGCCCAGGTGATCACGCCCGGCTATCGGGCCACGGTGCAAGCCGGGGGCCAGACCTACGCCGTCCACATGGACGACCAGGGCTATGGGCTGGTCTGTCCGCCGCCCTGACGCACCCTAGCGCGTCTCGCTGATGTCGCGCTGCCAGTGCTGCGGCTGCCGGGCCACGCCGCCGGATGCGATCGTCTCGCCCATGTAGGCGCCAAAGCAGGCCAGTTCCTTGCTAAAAATCGTCTCGCGTTGGTCGAGATAGACGCCGATGCGGGTGAAGATAGTCGCCAGGTCGGGGCAGGACTGGCCATTGCGCAGGTCGATGAGCCATTTGCCTTTGAACAGGGGCGGGTTGAGGTCGAGGCGTCGATTGACCCGCAGCTTGGGCATCAGGAAGAGATCGACGACGGTGAAGAGAAAATAGAGGCGGCGGAGGTTATCGCGAATGACCAGGCCGGCGTTGGGCGCAAAGGCCAACACGCGGCGGGCAGCTAGGTCGTCGATGATGAAGAGATGCTCCTCGGCGATGCCGGCGCCGGGCCAGTTTTTCGGGTTATAGTGTTGTCTTTTCTCTTTGGCGTCGAAGCTGAAGTAGCGTTTCTGCCCGATGTCGCCAAAGCCAAAATCCAGCCGCATGAAGCGCGTCTCGCCCTCCACATGCTGGTGGAAGGGGATGCTGTGCTGGCGGAAGTGGGCGAGGAGTTCTTGCTCGAGGGAGAGCATGGGCAGGGGACAGTGGTCAGTGGTCAGGGGGCGGGGAGGGGGAGTAGCGCGGGAGGGCGGCGATGCGGGTGCGGGCCAGGTCGGCGTAGGTGGGGTCGATCTCGTAGCCGACGAAGTGGCGTCCGCTCTGCCGGGCGGCCACGGCGGTGCTGCCGCTGCCCAGGAAGGGGTCGAGGACGATCTCATCCTTGCAGGTGTACAGTTCGATCAGGCGACGAGGAAGCTCGACCGGAAAAGGCGCCGGATGGCCGACTCGGGTGGCCGATTCGGTGGGAAAGCGCCAGATGCTCTTGGTCAGTTCCAGGAAATCGTCGCGGCTGATGGTGGCTTCACGGCCGGCGGTGGGCCGGCGGAAGCGCCCCTTGCCGAAGATGAGGATGTATTCATGGACATCACGGATGGTGGGGTTGCTGGGCGACCGCCAGCTGCCCCAGGCCGTGGAGGAACCGGCGCTGCTGCCCTTGTCCCAGATGATCTCGCCCCGCATCAGGAATCCCGCCTCGATCATGATCTGGTTGACGAAGCTGCTGAGGGGGATGTAGGGCTTGCGGCCCAGGTTGGCGATGTTGATGCAGGCGCGGCCGCCGGGCGTCAGCACACGATGGGTTTCGCAGAGGACATCGCGCAAGAGGTCAAGATACTCGTCGAGCGTGAGGTCGGCATCGTAGTCTTTGCGGGCATTGTACGGCGGCGAGGTGACCATCAGATGGATGCAGGCATCGGGCAACTCCCGCATCGTCCGGCTATCCCCCACCAGCACCGCGTCGAGGGCGCCGGCCGGGACCGGGTTTTCGTGATAGGGCGCATCGTCCTCGGCTGCGTCCTGGTCGCCATACAGCCGGCCGGCATAGAAATGGCTGGCGTCGTGGCTGACTCGGCCAGGTGAGCCGAAGGCCGTTGTCTGCGTGCCGGGGCTGCGTTTCGATGCCATCGGCTTCAGCGGCCCCCACCCAGCTCGGCATAGCGGAAACAGATGACTACATGGTCGTTCACCATCCCCACCGCCTGCATGAAGGCATAGCAGATGGTGGGGCCAACGAAGCGGAAGCCGCGCTTGCTCAGGTCTTTGCTCATTGCCTGTGATGCCGCCGTCTCGGCCGGGATGTCGGCCAGGCCCGCCCAGGCGTTCTGCTTCACCCGGCCGTCGACAAAGCGCCAGATGTAGGCGTCGAAGCTGCCGAATTCCGTCTGCACGGCCAGGAAGGCGCAGGCGTTGCCGATGGCGGCGGCGATCTTGGCCCGGTTGCGGACGATGCCGGGGTTCGCCAGCAGGTCGGCGACGTTGGCCTCGTCGAAGCCGGCGACGAGGGCCGGGTCGAAACCGGCAAAAGCCGCGCGATAGCCGTCGCGCTTTTTCAGGATGGTGGACCAACTCAGCCCGGCTTGAGCGCCCTCCAGGATCAGCATCTCGAACAGGAGCCTGTCATCATGGACGGGGACGCCCCAATCGTGGTCATGATAGGCGACATAGAGCGGGTCGCTGCCCGCCCATTCGCATCGAGTCTGGGTCATAGATGGCTCCTTGATTTGGGGATTGTAGGCATTTCTTGATTTCTCGCCAAATACTCTTGTTGCCACCCGCGTCATGGCGGCGGTTTCGTCACGATCCCTTGCAGGAACGCCGTGAGGATGCTATAGTCCTCGTAGATGGGCTTCGCGAAAGTCCTGCACGCGACACCTACCTCTCCTGGAACTACGATCATGCAATCAATCACTCTGTCGTTACCAGAGCCGCTGCTTCGTTCAGCCCGGCAAATTGCCGAAGTGACTCAGCGTCCAATCGAACATGTGATCGAGGATAGCATTGCCCGCACGCTGCCCCCTCTCGATGATGTGCCACAGGCAGAAGTAGCTGACTTAGCCGCGCTGGCTTTGCTGGATGACGCCTCATTGTGGCGTGAATCCAGGGTGATGATGCCGATGAATCAACAGGTCGAGATGAACGAATTGCTCGATCGCCAGAGTGCAGATGAACTGAACGCTGATGCCGAGGCGAGATTGCAGACATTACTCGATGTCTATGGGCGTCTCACTCTGCACAAATCTCATGCCTGGCTACTCCTGGCCCGTCGCGGCTACCGAGTTCCACCACAGGAAAACTAGCGTCACATGGCGCGAGTCAGCATTCCAACGGCAGTGCGCCGACGCGTGACCGAACAGGCTGAATATCGTTGTGGCTATTGCCAGACGCCCCAGTCTTTCACGGCCATGCCCCTGCATGTCGAGCACATTATCCCGTTGGCTGCCGGCGGGTCATCCAGCGAGTCCAATCTGTGGCTTGCCTGTCCGCTATGCAATGGGCACAAAGGCGTCCAGACTGTCGCCAGGGATCCTGTCACAGGTATGCAAGTCCCTCTGTTCGATCCTCGACGTCAACTGTGGTCGGATCACTTTCGCTGGAGCGAGGATGGCATCCATATCGTGGGATCAACGCCTTGCGGACGCGCCACGGTGATTGCCCTCAAACTGAATCACGCGCATCTGACCGGGGCGCGCCAGCGATGGGTGGCTGTGGGATGGCACCCCCCGAGGACCTGAGTGTGTCCATGCTCCTCGCCCTCTTTTCCGACGTCCACAACAACGTGCGCGACCTCGACCGCACCCTGAACTATCTGCAGCAGCGGGGCGTGGATGGCTATCTGCAATTGGGCGATCTGGGAACCGACCCACTGCGGCTGCTGGAGGGCCTGCCCGTCCGCCACATCTTCGGCAACTGGGAAGTCAGCGGCCTGCCGGCCAACCCAACCGGCCGCTCGGCCGAGATAGCAGCCTGGCCCGCCCGCCTGACCGGCCCCGGTTGGCTGGCCGCCCATGCCTCGCCCATCCTCCCCGATGGCTGCACCACCACCCTGGCCACCCGCCACTTCATGACCCTCCGACAAGTGCGCTGGATGCAAGTCTTCCCCAGCCTGCTGCACGACAAAGGCGCCATCGCCGCCGCCCTTGCTCACCTGGCAGCTGCCGGCAGCCTGGTCGCCTTTCATGGGCACACACACGTCCAGGCCGTCCAGCAGCTGGGGGCGGACGGACGACTGCGCCGGCTGGCGATGCCGGCATTCTCCCTCCCGCCCGAAACCCTCACCCTGGTGGGGATCGGCTCGGTCGGCGTCCCTCGCGACGGCCTGCACCCGCGCTGCGTCCTCTTCGACCCCAACGCCTCCGCCATCGAACTCATCACCATCCCCGCCCGCTGATCCCCCCTCCCCCCTCCCTACTCCCTACTTCCTCCTCCCTACTCCCTCCTCCCTACTCCCTCCCCCCCCATGCGCATCGCTTTTGGCGCCGACGAGCGCAACCACCTCACCGACTACCTTCAAGCCGACCTGATCCAGCGCGGCCATGATCTTGTCCTCTTTGGCGCCATCCGCCCCGAAGCCACGGCCGGCGACCAGGAAAGCCTGTGGCCGCGGGCGGCGCATCGCCTGGCAGCGGCGGTGGCCGGCGGCGAGGCCGACGAGGGCATCGTCTGCTGTTGGACGGGGACGGGCGTCAGCATCGCCGCCAACAAAGTCCCCGGCATCCGCGCCGCCCTCTGCACCGACCCCGAAACCACTCGCGGCGCCCGCCTCTGGAACCGGGCCAACGTCCTCGCCCTCAGCCTGCGCCTGACCAGCGAGCCGCTGGCCAGAGAAATCCTCGAAGCCTGGTTCAGCACCCCGCCCGGCGAAGACCCGCTCGACCTCGCCTGCGTGGCCTATTTGTCTGAAATCGAAGATAACTCGTAGATTTTATTGATCGCTAGGTTGATTTTTTATGAACGTCGTGAACCGTGAAGCGTGAAACGTGAGAAAACGCCGGCGATTTTCACGCATCACCCATCACGTTTCATGACCGAGTATCATTTCTTTATCTAGCCATCGATAGTTATTGCGTATTGCGTATTGCGTAGTAGACACGGAATACGCAATACGCCCCCTCCAACCCATGCCAATCACACTGGATGACTTGCTGAGCGCAACTGGGGCCACCGTTTTCGGCCCGGTGCGGGATGCAGCCTGGGAGGACTTCTGCCACGACTCGCGGCTGGCCGAAGCGGGGCAACTCTTCGTTGCCCTGCGCACCCCCACCGGCGACGGCCACGACCACATCAGCGAGGCCGTGGCCCGCGGCTGCACGGGCATCCTCTGCCAGCGACCGGCGGCACAGCACCCGCCCGTCACCACCTTGCTGGTCCCAGATGCAGGCGACGCCCTGCGGGCCTGGGCTGCCTACCTCCTCGCCCGTCGCCGGCCCCTGGTCATCGCCATCACCGGCTCCAGCGGCAAGACCACGGCCAAAGAACTGACCGCCGAGCTGCTCGAAACTCGCTTCCCCGGCCAGGTGTTCAGGAGCCGCGAGAGCTACAACGACCGCCTGGGCGCGCCGATTGCCCTGGGTCGCCTCCTGCCCCAGCACCGACTGGCCGTGGTCGAGCTTGGCACCGACGCCCACGGCGAGATTGCCGAACTGGCGACCCTGTTTCCGCCAACCGTCGCGGCCATCACCGTCATCAACGACGCCCATTTTGGCGCTTTCGGCAGCCTGGAAGCCATCGCCGCCGAAAAAACCAGCCTGTTGGCCGCGCTGCAGCCCGGCGGCGTCGCCATCCTCAACGCCGACGACCCCTTTCAGCGCCCGCTCCTATCTTCGACGGGCCTGCCGGCGCTGGCGCACAGCGCCGAACAAGCGGCCCCCGTCCGCCTGACCACAGACGCCGGCTCCCCTCAGGCCCGGCTCTGGCTGGATGCGGCTGCGATCCGCTCGCTTGCCCCCGCCCTGGCCGATGCCCTCCCCCCACCGTCGTTCACAACCGAGCCGGGCGATGGGATCATCCTCGACCACAACCTCGTCCTCACCCCGGCCCTGTCCGCCCCCCTGCGGGCCGCCATCGCCATTGCCGCCCTCTTTGGCGTCGCCACCGAGGCCATCAGGCGCGTCGTCGCCGAATTTCAGCCGCTGCCCGGCCGGCTGCGCCCGCTGCCCGGCGTGCATGGCAGCACCCTGCTCGATGACACCTACTCGGCCAACCCGGCCGCCACCGGCGCCGCCCTGCAAGCCCTGGCTGCCTTCTCGCCCCCGCGTCTGGCCGTCTTGGGCGAGCACAGCGGCCTGGGCAACACCGCCGACAGCCGGTTGCGGCAGCTTGGCCCGGCCATCGCCGCTGCGGCCGATTATCTGATCACAGTCGGCCCGCAGGCGCAGGCGCTGGCCGAGGGGGCGCGGGCGGCAGGGCTGGAGGCTGACCGGCTTCTGCAAGCCGATACCCCGCTTGCTGCGGCCGACCTTGCCCGCAGCTTGATCGGGCAAGGCGGGACGGTGCTGCTCAAGGCCAGCCGCGAGGCCCGGCTGGAGCGATGCGTCGCCGCCCTATTGGCCGAGCCAGCGGCCAGCCCCGCCGTCCTCGCCCGCCAGAACCCGGCCTGGCAACACCTGCGCCTGCGCAACACCCTGCGCCCCACCTGGGTCGAAATCGACACCCAGGCCCTGGCCGCCAACCTGGCCGCGGCCCGGCAGCTGTTGCAGCCAGGGGTCAGGCTCATCGCCGTGCTCAAGGCCGATGCCTATGGCCACGGCGCCGCCACCGTGGGACGGGTGGTGATGCGGGCCGGAGCCGACATGCTGGCGGTAGCCTGTTTGTCCGAGGCCCTGGCCTTGCGGCGGGCCGGGATCGAGGCGCCCATCCTCGTCCTGGGCTATACCCCGCCCTGGCAGGCGCGCACCGCCCTGGAACTCGACCCGCGCGAGCTGCACCTCACCGTCTACGATGCCGATGTAGCGGCGGCGCTGAACCAGGCGGGGCTGGCAATGGGCCGGCAGGCACGGGTGCAGGTCAAGGTCGACACCGGCATGGGGCGGCTGGGCTTAACTCCCCACCAGGCGCCGGCCTTTCTGCGCTTTCTGCGCCAGTTGGTCGGCTTGGAAGTGGCGGGCCTCTTCACACACATGGCCGCCGCCGATGACCCTACCGAGCCGCACACCGATGTCCAGCTTGCCCACTTCGACGAGTTGTTGGCCCGCCTGGACGGCGATGGGCTGCGCCCGCCCCTGGTTCATGCCGCCAATACCGCCACCTTGCTCACCCGGCCCCTGGCTCAGTACGATGCCGTGCGCATGGGCATCGGTCTCTATGGCCTGGCCCCTTCGCCCGCCCTGCCCCTGCCCGATGGGTTTCGGCCCGTCCTGGCCTGGCGAACGACCATCGCCCAGGTGAAGGCGCTGCCCCCAGGCTCGCCGGTGGGCTACGGCCTGACCCATCGCACCGCCGGCGCCGCCACCATCGCCATCATCCCGGTCGGCTATGCCGATGGCTTCCGGCGGGGGCCGGCCAACTGGGGCCATGTGCTGGTGCACGGCCAGCGGGCGCCGCTGGTGGGCCGGGTGAGTATGGACCAGGCAGCCATCGATGTCACCCACATCCCCGGTGTGCGCGCTGGCGACGAAGTGACGCTGATCGGCTGTCAGGGCGAGCAATGCCTTTCGGCGGACGAGGCGGCGGCTCGCCTGGGCACCATCGGCTATGAAGTCGTCAGCACCATCCTCGCCCGCGTCCCCCGCCTGGCCGAATAAGTTGAAGTGCGTCGCACCTCTACGGTATACGAAACACGCACCACGCACCACGTAACATCCTGCTAATCCCTCAGTTCGCCGTATCGCTCACCGGGGTGGCGGTGGGGAGCGGGGTGGGGGTCGGTGTGGCCGTGGGGGTGGGCGTGGGGGTTGGTGTGGCGGTCGGCGTCGCCGTCGGTTCGGGGAAGAGGACCGGGGCGTTAGTCTGGGCCTGGCGGGGGGCCGAGCCGGGGACGACGAAGCGATCGACGCTGAGGCCGCCGCGGAACATGAAGGTCAGGGCCAGGGCCAGAAGCAGGACGGCCGCAGCCGGGGCCAGCCAGTTGAAGGCGCGTCCGAAATCCGGCCAGGCAAAGCGACGGCGGGGTGCGGGCCGAGCGGCGGCGGCAGTGAGAAAGGCGGAGCGACCGGGGCGCAGGCCGTGGGGAGGGGGCGGGGCCACGCTCAGGCTCAGGTCCAACTCGCGGGCCAGCGGCAGCAACGCGGCTACCTCTGCCGCGGCCATGTCCTCGCCGCGCGGGTTCTGGCCCGAAAGCAGGGCGTCGATCGCCCGATCCAGGGCCTGGTCAAGGGCCAGTGTGCGCTCGTCAGGGGTCATAGAAGATCGGCTGCCGCTTCGGGGTCATTGCTGGCAGGGGCTAACAGGCGGCGGAGGTTGGACAAGGCCCGGCGCTGGAGGGCGCGCACGGCCTCTTCGGTTTTGCCCAGCAAGCGGGCGGCCTGGGGGGCGGTCATGCCCTCGCCAAAACGGAGGACGATGACATCGCGCTGTTCGCTGGTCAGTTGCTGGATGGCCTGGCGCAGGCGGTCGCTCTCCAGGCGGCGGCCCACGACGGCATCGGGATGTGAATCGGGGGGCAGAGAAAGCCACTCGTGCAGTTCGGCGGCAGGGCGGCGTTGCTCGTAGCGGGCTTCATCGATAATCAGGTTGTGGGCGATGCGATACAACCAGGCTTGGAGGGCGTCGTGGGCGAATTTGTCGCGGTCGAGCGCCTCCAGCATCTTGAGGAAGACGCCGGAGGTCAGGTCTTCGGCGCGGTAGGGGTCGCCCACATGCCGGTAGATGTAGGCGTAAATCTTGGGCGCGTAGGCGTCGTAAATCGAGGCCAGGGCCTTGGGGTCTCGTTGCCGGGCGGCGTCGAGCAGCGCAACCTGATCGATCATGGAGGATCGTGGGGATCGCTGGAGCGATCGGACCCCGGCCAGGGCCTGAGAGGGGAATGCAAGCGTCGCCATTTGGAACTGAGACGGAGGCTGGCGTCAGTTCCGTATGGGCGGGGGCGGGTCATTGGTGCGTGGCCCCACACTGGCGACAGAAGCGGTCGCCGCGCTGGAATTCGGCCCCGCATTGCCGGCAGAAGCGGTCCTGGCTGGGAGAAGGTTGGGGGGGAGCGGTTGGAGCGGTGCGAGCGCTGCGACCGCTTGCCGGCTGGGATGGAACGGTCGGAGCACTGCGAGCGCTGCGACCGCTTGTGCGCCAGAGGCCATAGACGCCGGCGGCGATGAGGAGGATGGCGGCCAGGCCCAGCCCCAGGAGGAGCGGTGTGCGCGAGGAGGAGGCCGCCGGCCGAGCGGCGACCGGGGTGGGGGCGGCGGCTGGGGCCGTGGCGGCCGGGGCGGTGGTCGCCCGCGCGGTTTCGGAGACGGTGAGGGCGCCGGCGGGGTTGCTGTAACCGATTTGCTGGCTGATGCCCTGCTCGCTGCCGCCTTCGATCTGCCGCACGAAAAGCTGCCCGCCGCTGGTGCCCGCTCCTTGTGGCTGCATGACCGGGTCGGCGGTCAGGCCGGTGGCGTCGGGCGGGATCAGGGCTTCGATCGAGACCGTCTTGGCGGCCAGAAAGCCGGCCGGGAGCGAGAAGGCCGCCTGGCGCTGGTCGCCGCTGGTGGTGAGAGGGGCGTAGTATTCGATGCGAAAGGCCGAGTTTTGCGGGCTGAAGATGACGATCTGGCCATCAGCGCCGGTCTCGGTCTCGTAGGCAGCATTGAGGAAGCCGCCGTCGCTCCCGGCCGTGGCCACGGCATTCAGTTCGGCGTTGGCAGGGATGGGGACGCGCACGGTGGCGCCGGGCTGGCTGAGGACGCCATCGAGGATGACGAGCAGGCGGGGATTGTCGAATTCGGGCCAGAGGGCGACGTGTAGGCTTTCCAGTGCGGCCGGGCCTTGGGCGAGGGCGGAAAGGGGAAGGAGAAGGACGACGAGAAGGAGGAAGATGAGGCGCATAGAGGGCGGTGGGTTGAAGGTTGGCGGCGGGCTGGCCGCGGAAAATGGCGTATCGACACTGGTATCGATCTAGAGCGGTTGGTCGGTTGAAAGTTGGCGGCGGGCTGGCCGCGAAGGTGGCCGTGATCAAGGTGGCGGACCGGCGGCAATCATAAGCCGGAGGGGGCGGGGATGCAAGGACGCGCAACGCCCCGGCGAGGGGCCGGGGCGTTGGTGAGCGGGAGAGGTGGGGCAAGGTCAGGGATGCGGCCGGGGGACGAGGCCATCCGGGCCGAGCCGCCGGACGCGATCACTATCGGGGACAAGCGCCTGGTTGGGCCAGCGGCCCTCGCGCAGAGGCCGCCCGGTCTCGACGCCGGTCTCGGCGTCCCCGGTGGCGGCGGCGCCGGTGATGGTGTAGGTGCGGGTGTAGGCCGAAAGCCCATAGCCAGCGTTGAAGTCGCCGTTCTTGGCTACATAGACATACCAGCCGTAGGGTGTGTCATAGTACATGACGCATTCATCGGCGGCGTCGCTCGTAAGCGTGAAGGAGGTGGAGGCGTGGGGCGCGTTTTCGCCGCAGAATTCCTCGCCGTTTTCGGTCGTGGCCCACAAGAAGCGGTCGGAGCCGATACCGCGACCGGTCCAGGTGAAGGTGATGGGCAGATCGCCGGCGTAGTTGTTGGCCGGGGCGGTGAGTTTGACGTCGGCGATGTCGAAGTTGACGTTCGTGGCCGAGGCGCTGGCAATGGCCTGCGACCACCAGTAGGTCAGGTAGTTGCCGTTGAAGGTGTTGCCGCCAGAGGCGCTGTTGAGATAGCGGACGTTATAGGCCTGGCTCGCTCCCGGCGCCGACACGCCCGTGAAGCTGTAGTTGCCGCCGCCCGAGGTCGTCTTGTTGTCCTCGATGGTGCAGTCGCTGCCCTCGCACAACAGCAGTTGGATGTTGAGGCCGTTGACGCCGGCGCCGGAGGCTGTGACCTTGCCGCTGATGCCAGAGCCGGCTGGCGGAGTGGGCGTGGGGGTGCGGGTGGGGGTGCGAGTGGGGGTGGGTGTGGGGCCGCCGCCGCTGAAGGTGATGCCTGAGTAGTAGTAGGAATCACCGAAGCCGTTGTTCGTATTCCACGACGAGCCATCGACCACCCAGGCAAACCAGCCGTACTCGGCGCCGTAGCTGCCCTGGCAGGCGCCGGTGAAGGTTGCGGCCGTGAGCTGATAGCTGGTGGACTGGGCGGGGTTGCTGTAGCATTTGGTCTCGCCGCTTTCCAGGTCGAACAACTCCCAGGCGTAGTACTCGCCCGGCTTGCTGCGCGCGTCCCAGGTGAAGCTGGCGGGCAGGGTGGTGCTGTCGGCGGTCGGGCCGGTGAGGTTGATGTCCTCGATCTCGGCGTCGCCGCCGGACACGTTGGCCCCGGCGCTGTAGGAGGTGATATCCTTGCCGAACCAACGCCAGAGATACTTGTCATCGCCGGGGTTGTTGCCGTCGGGGTGGTTGTAGAAGTAGACGAAGTAGTAGTTGTTGGCGGGCAGGCTGGGGATGTTGGTGAACTGGTAGTAGCCGTTGGCGTCGGTGCTGGTCTCGGCCACCTTGCTGGTTTGCAGCGAGCAGGCGCCGGAGTTGGGGCAGCGGCGCAGGATCAGGTTGATATCGGCGATGCCCGTCCCGCGGTAGCGGAACTGGCCGTAGATGCCGCGGCGGCCCGACGGGGTGGCGGTGGGCGGGCGGCGGGTGGGGGTGGGGGTGGCGGTCGGGTCCGCGCCGCTCCGACGCCAGGTGGCCGTCCATTGCACATCGCCCGAATAGGTGCCGCACGACTGGCCGAAGTAGACCGACTGGAAGACGGCCGTGCCCTGGGCCTGCGTGCGCGAGGTGAACTGCCCTTCGGCCTCCCACAAGCCGTCTTCGTTCAGATCAACGGTGAACGAGAAATGGTTGCTGCTGATGCTCACCGCTTCGGGACTCATCACCCAGGTTTCGCAGCCGGGCACCGGCACGCGAATGCGCACGTCGTAGGCTTCTTGCTGGTCGCCGGTGACGCCAAAGGTGGCTTTTTCGCCCTCCCATTCGCCGGGCGCCGGGCCAGAGGGCGGCAGGGTGGGTGTGGCCTGGGCCGGGCCTTTGTCGAATACTTTCCACGATAGCGGCAGCCACAGCTTGCGGGCGTTGGCCCCCAGGGTGGGCGTGGGAGTGGGGGCGGAGCCGGTCAACGAGAGGCGATAGGCTCCCCGGCCATGCGTCCCGGCCCAGAGTTGGCGGGTGGTGTTGTTCAGTTCCAGGTCATAGATGGGCACATTGGCCAGGCCGGTGTTGTAGGAGGCCCAGCTACCGCCGTCATTCGTCGAGCGAAAGACGCCGATATCGCTGCCCACATACAGGTGGGTGGGGTTCTGTGGGTCGATGACCACCGTCAGCAGGGGGATGTCGGGCAGGTTGTTGCTGATGTTCTGCCAGTTATCGCCGCCATCGGTCGTCTTGAAGATGTGGCCGGGTGTGCCGGGCGTGTGGCTGTCGTAGCCGTTGTAGACGACATAGGCGATATCGGACTTGACGGGGCTGATGGCGAAATCGGAGATGGAGCGGTTGGGAAGAATGGCGGCATTGGATCGGAACCAGTTGTCGCCGCCGTTGCGGGTGAGTGCCAGGAAACCATCGGAGGCGCCGGTGAAGATGGTGTTGCCATCGGTGGGCGCGACGGCAATGGTGCTGATGGCGCCGCCGGTGTCGGCGCCTTTGGTCAGGTCAGGGCTGATCACCTGCCACAGGTCGCCGCGATTGACGGTGCGATACAGTCGGTGTGTGCCGATGTAGAGAACGCCCTGGCTGGTGCGGTCGAACGCGAACGGGACATAGAACAACATGCGGTCGTTGACATCGATGCCATCGGACTTGAACAACCAGTCGGCTCGCGAGGCGGTGCCGCCCTTTTCGTTGCGCTGGAAGGAAACGAAGTTGCCCTGCTGGCTAAAGCGGGTGCTGTACCAGATACTGGGGTTGAAGGGATCGATCTCGGAGTAGCCGCCGTCGCCGGTGTCCAGGCCTTCCCAGCCAGTGCCGTTGTATTTGGCCTTGGCATTGTCCTGCAAGCCGCCAAAGGCGATGTTCGGGTTGGTGGGGTGGATGCCGATGTTGACAAATTGCAGCGTGGCCAGGTTGCCATTGCGCTCGCTCCAGGTGGCCCCGCCGTTGGTGCTGACGAAGACGCCGCCGTCGTTGCCCAACCAGATTTCGTTCGGGTTGGACGGGCGCACGGCAATGGCGTGCAGGTCGGGGTGCACCATCGTATTCACCGACTGGGCTGGGGTGAGGTCATCCCAGCTCTGGCCGCCGTTGGTCGAGCGAAAGACGACGCCCGCCCAGCGGCCATCCGGCCCGTTGGCAAAGCTGCCGCCGGCATAGACGATGTTGGCGTTGGTGGGATCGACGGTGATGATGTTGTCGTAGAAACACTGGCCGCCGCAGTAGTTGGGTGCATTCACCAGTTCCTGCCAGCTTTGGCCGTGGTCGGTCGAGCGGTAGATCAGGCCCCAGGGCACGACGTTGCCCCCCTGCTGGATGCGGGCATCGAAACCGGCGTAAATAACACCCGCCCCCTGGCCCTTGCCGATCCCCAGCTCCACCCGGCTGAACCCGCGGTCGGGCAGGCCGTTGGTCAGCTGCGACCAGCTGGCGCCGCCATCGGTGGTGCGATAGATGCCGTTGGCATAGACGCCGGCATACAGCACCTGCGGATTGCTATCCTCGATCACCAGGTCCGAGAAGCCGCTGCACTCGTCGCAGCCGATCTGGTCTTCCCAGGTCTGGCCGCCGTTGGTCGAGCGGAAGACAGAGCGGCGGGGATGGTTGGGGCCGCTATCCTGGGTGCGTGAAGTGGTGCTGGCCCACAGCGTAGTGGGATTGGTGGGATGGATGACCAGCGAACTGACGATATTGCCGCCAAAGACATTGGCGCCCAATCGCGTCCAGTTCTCGCCGCCGTCGGTCGATTTCAGCACCCCCACGCCGTAGTAGCCCGAGATCTCGCCCGTCCCGGCGTAGAGGGTGTTGGGGTTGCTGGGGTCGATGACCAGCGAGTGGAAGGCCATCGACGGTTGGTCGTCGGTGAGGGCGGTGTAGGTGTTGCCGCTGTCGGTCGTCTTCCAGATGCCGCCCGTGGCCGTGGCCAGGTAGACGATGTTGGCGTTGGTGGGATGGAAGGCGATGACCTTGGTGCGGCCACTCACATCGCTGCGCCAATCACAACTGCCCCCGCCGCATGGATAGAGGCCGATGATGCCATTGGCAATGGGCGCCGGCCCCAGGCTCTGCCACGTCTGTTCGCCCTCTTGGGCGGCTACCTCCATTGTCTGATCGCGGTGCTCGATCGCCTTCACGTTGGCGTCGGGCGGCACGGTGTCGAGCGGATAGGCGCGCTGGCTCCAGAACCAGTCGTTGCGCAGATCGGCCACATCGCCGCTCCAGGTGGCGGGCCGGCCGCGGGCCAGGTTGTAGGCGGCTTTCAGTTCGGGAGAAATCGCCTGGTTGCGCCAGGTCAGCCCGCTGGCATGGGAATCGGGGACGACGGAGGTGTTGGCGTCGGGCGGTGGGGCGGGCAGATCGATGCCGGTCTTGACCACAGGCTTGGGCGGCTGGCAGGCCGCCAGCAGCAAAGCGGACGCCAGGCACAAAGCGAGGGCGCAGAACAGGGCTGGCAGGCGCAGGCTTCGATGTTTCATGGTGATACTCCCTCAATGTGGGCTTATCGATGGCCAGACAAAGGCCAGACAAAGGAATGCTGTTCGGTATTGAAACGTGATCCGTGATGCGTGAGAAATGCCGACGTTCTCTCACGTCTCACGTTTCACGTTTCACGCTTTACGATCCTCATAACAGGTCAACCTGGCGATCGATAAGATGAAATCCTGCCGCACCCTCCTGCATCAGGAGGGCGGCAGGCCGGCCAAGCATGGCCGCGCGCAACAGTTCGCCGATGCCGGCCGCTGCTCCAAACCCACGGCGCCGCGCCATCGTAGAGGAGATGCCAATGACGGGGCAACCTAACGCGGCCGGAATCGAAGGGCAAGCGTAGCACAGGTGATCCTGCGGCTGCAAGGAGTTGGGGCTTCGAGATCGACCCCGCGCGTCGCCTCTGTGCTTGCCCGTCCCGGCGCCCATCCTGCCCGACCAGCGCCGGCGCGACCCGATCACAAACGGCGCTTGCGATCCCACCCACCCGCCCACGATCGGGTGGCGTGGCCGGCCGGTTGTGCTATAATGCGCCCATGTCCTTCGCCTTCGACCGCGAAACGATCGCAGCCGCCGCCGCTCCCCCGCCCGAACGCACCCGGCTGGCGTCGCTCTTGCTTCAGATTTGGGTGCGCCCCCGGCGAGCATTGGCACAGGTGGCCGCCGGGCCGCGCTGGCTGTGGCTGATCCCGCTCCTTTTCGCCGTGGCCGCCCTGCTGTTGCGCGCCTTCGTCGCCGCCCCGCTTCAGGCCCAGGCGCAGACGGCGCAGATGGCAGCGCAGATGCAGCAGGCGCCGGCGCCCGACGGCGAGGCCCTGGCCCCGGTCGAGATCCCTCCCACCCCGGTCAGCGCCGTGTTGACGCCGATGTGGGTGGGCGGGTTGGGCGCCATCCTCATCGGTTGGGCGCTCAGGGCGTTGATCTTGCAGGTGGGCAGCCTGACCATGGGTGGCAGGCAGAGTTTCGGCCAGGTCTATCGTCTCAGCGCCTGGGCGGGGTTCCCGCTCGTCCTCCGTGACCTGGTGCAGGCGGCCTATATGCTTGTCAGCGGCCAGGTCGTCGCCGGGCCTGGCCTGTCGGGGCTGGTCGAAGCGACCGGGCCAGGCGGGGCGGGTGGGCTGCTGGGGCTGGCCGGCCAGGCAACATCTCTGCCGGGCGTCATCCTGGGCAAGATCGACCTCTACACGCTCTGGTTTCTGGCGCTGCTGGTGGTGGCGATGCAGGTGGGCGGCAGCCTAAAGCGGGGCAAGGCCGTGCTGGTGGTCGCTCTCTATGCGGCGCTGGCGCTGGCGCCCGGCCTGCTGCTGGCCGCGGCCAGCGGCGCCCTGGCCGGGTTCTGAATCCCACCGATGATCGCTATCCGTGGCCTGTGCAAGAGTTATCAGATGGGGCGCACCGAGGTGCGCGCCCTGGCCGGCGTCGATATCGATGTGCCGCAGGGGGCGTTCATGGCAGTGATGGGGCCTTCGGGGTCGGGCAAATCCACGCTCCTGAACCTGATCGGCGGGCTGGATCGGCCGACCGCGGGCAGCCTGAACGTGGGCGAGCACGAACTGGCGGCGCTGGATGAGAACGCGCTGGCGGCCTATCGTCGCCGCACGGTGGGTTTCATTTTTCAATCCTTCAACCTGATCGGCACGATGACGGCGCAGCAGAACGTCGAATTTCCGATGCTGTTCGCCCAGGTCGAACGCAACGAGCGCCGGCGACGGGCGCGCTATCTGCTGGAGGCGGTGGGGTTGGGCCAGCGGCTGGAGCATCGACCGACCGAGCTTTCGGGCGGCGAGCAACAGCGCGTGGCCGTGGCCCGCGCCCTGGCCAATCTCCCGGCCATCCTCCTGGCCGATGAGCCGACCGGCAACCTGGATTCGCGCACGGGCGAGGAGATCATGAGCCTGCTGCTGCGCGCCCGTGCGGAGGGTCAGTTGACCGTGCTGCTGGTGACGCACGACCCCGACGTCGCCGCCCATGCCGACCACATCGTACACATGAAAGATGGACGTATCATCGAGACGACGGACGCCCGTCGCTAAACCCGGCGCGGGATTGTGGCTGCTCCTGGGCTTGTTTCTGGCCGCGCTGCTGTTGGCTGCGCCAGGCAGCCGGGCGCATGCCCAGGACGATACACCCGAACCCCCACCCACCGCCACGCCCGACCCGCGCCGGCCGGTGATCTTCGTCCGCAGCAGCCACACCGAACCGGCGGCAGTGACGCCTGGCGGCGTGGTCGATCTGTTCGTGGAACTGCACAATGTGGGCGTGGGCGCCGCCGCCAATATCCTGGTCGGGTTCAGCGGCGAGGGCTTTGTGCCCGAGGGCAGCAGCAGCATCAAGAATGTGCCCGGCCTCGGCCCCGACCAGCACGCCAATCTCTCGCAACGGCTGCGAGCCACATCCGACCTCAGCGGTGGGCCGCACGCCGTCACCCTGACGATCACCTACCTGGATAACAACGGGCTGAGCTATTCCAGCACCGAGGTGGTGGGGGTCATCGTGGTTGGGTCGACGCCGACCCCGGCGCCGCGCCCGGCCGGCAAGCCGCAACTGGTGATCGAACAGGTCTCGACCGAGCCGTCCGCGCCCACCATCGGCCAACCGTTCACGCTGACCTTGATGATCCACAATGCCGGCGCCGGCGCCGCCCGCAATGTGATCCTGAACAACGACACGCCCAGTTCGTTTGCGGCGGTGGGGGCGGGCAGCGCCCTGGCGGTGGGGGGCATCGGCTGGCAAGAGACAGTGCAGACGGCAGTCAGCCTGGTGGCCGACCAGACGGCGAAGGTCGGGGTCAACAACCATCCCATCACCCTCAGCTACACCAACGCCGCCGGCGAAGCGAGCGAGAGCAAACAGAATGTGGCCATCACCGTCAGCGCCTCGACGACCGTGCAGAGCGCGCCCGAAGCGCTGGTGGTGGTAGATGCCTATGCCACCGAGGTGGCGCCGATCACGCCCGGCCGGCCGTTCACCCTGACGGTGGACTTGCGCAACGTGGGCGGGGCGGCGGCCAGACAGATCACGGTCGAGTTCAGCAGCGAGACGATCACGCCGCTCGGCTCTGGCAACGTGCGCTTTCTGGCTGGGCTGGATGCCGGGGCCGCCGGCCAGGTGCAGGGCCAGTTCATCCTCGACGGCGCGGCCAAGGCGGGTGTGCATCTGATGAAGCTGAAGATCGGTCACGCCGACAGCAAGGACGCCAAGGGCGAGCCGGTGGTGCGCGAGGAGCAGATCAGTCTGCTGGTGGTGTCGCCGCCGCAACTCCGCTTCAGCTTCTATCGCGACCCTGGCCCGGCCCTGGTCGGTCAAACGCTCGATCTGCCGGTCGAGGTCTTCAACGTGGGGAAAACGGTGGTGAGCAGCACCCGGGCCGAGTTCATGAGCGACGACCTGGAGATCATCAGCCCGCCCGGCTTCATCGGTGCGTTGGATGCGGGCGTCTCGGTGACGGTGGATGGTCAGGCCCAGCCGCGTCAGGCGGGGCCGGCCATCGTGCGGGTGCGGGTGCACTATCTGGATGACTTCAACCAGGAGAAATTCGTGGACGGCGAGCTGGAGGTGCAGGTCGAAGAGGCGCCGCCGCCCCTCGAACCGGGCGTCGTCCCGGCCAACCAACCCGGAAACGCGCCGGCCTCGCCCTCTCGCCCGGCCTGGCTGCGCGCCCTGCGCGGCTTCTTGGGCTTGGGCAGCGCCGGCTAGAAGGGGGAGATATGCGCCCGCTCGACCTGCTGCAACTCGTGGCGGCCAACCTCAACCGGATGCGCGGGCGGGTGGCGTTGACGGCCTTTGGCGTGGCCATCGGCACGGCGGCGGTGCTGGGGTTGGTGAGCCTGGGCGCCGGCTTGCAGCGCAGCGCCGCGGCCTCATTGGGCAATATCGGCGATCTCAAACGCATCGATGTCTACTCCTATCCCACCGGCCCAATCGAAGCGCCGGCGTCGGAAAAGGCAGCTTCGGTGCGATCCAACGAGCCGCAGGGCCTGACGCGCGCACGGCTGGACGAGCTGGCCGCCATCGAGGGCGTGCAGGTGGTGGCGCCGGTGGAAGAATTACAGGGCGGCGCCACCTTGCACCTGCGGAAGTACGTTTCCTATTCGAGCATCGTGGCCTTGTCGCCAGAGGGGATCGCGGCGCTGGGTCTGGCGGCCGCCGTGGGCAAGACGCAGCCGGCGACCGGCGAGGCGGTGGTGGGGGCGCAGATCCAGCAGACGTTTTTCGACGAGCAGCGCGGCGAACAGGCCGAGGTGGGCGAGTTGATGGGCGAAACCCTGTCGTTGGAAGTGGTTCGCTACGACAAGGATGGCAATCCCACCACGCGCACGCTGCGCTTGCGTGTGGCCGGCGTGCTGGCGCAGGAAAGCGCCGACGCCGATTATCAGATTCTCCTCCCCCAGACCGATGTGCAGAAGCTGAACGACTGGCTGGCAGGGAAGCGCATCGACCGCAAGCGGCAGGGCTACAACCGCGCCATCGTGCTGGTGAACGACAGCCGCGACGCGCCGGAGATCCAGGAAGCCATCCGCAAGAAAGGCTACGAGGCCTACTCGCCGCTGGACACCCTGCGCGAGATCAACCGCTTCTTTGGCATCTTGCAGGCCATCCTGGGCGGGATCGGCGCCATTGCCCTGCTGGTGGCGGCCTTCGGCATCATCAACACCCTCAGCATGGCCATCCTGGAACGGACGCGCGAGATCGGGCTGATGAAGGCGCTCGGCGCCCGCAACCGCGATGTGATGACCATCTTCCTGGGCGAGGCGGCTTCGATCGGGATGTTGGGCGGTTTGACCGGGACGGTGGTAGGCTATAGCCTGACGACCGTTGGCAACATCCTGGCGCGCGGCTACATGGCCCAACAAGGCGGCGACTTCTTGTTTGGCGGCCCCTCCGACCAGCCTGTCGACCTGATCTACACCCCGCTCTGGCTGGTGCTTTTCGTCATCAGCTTCGCCACCCTTGTCGGCCTGCTCAGCGGCATCTACCCGGCCCTGCGTGCGGCCACGCTCGACCCTCTGCGGGCGCTGAAGGCGGAATGAGGGGGTCTTGCACGGAACACGAAACACAGAACGCCTCGCACATGAGCGAACACGCTCCGCCATCCACGCAACACGGAACACGAAACACGAAACGCCTCGCACGTAAGCGCGCTCGCTCCGCCATCCACGCAACACGGAACACGAAACACGGAACACCTCGCACGTAAGCGCGCTCGCTCCGCCATCCACGCACCACGCACCACGGAACACGGAACACCCCCCCATGACCGCGACCTCCTACTACAAACTCGAAGCCGCCCGCCGCGCCCTAGCCGAAGTGCGTGATGGCATGACGCTCGGCCTGGGGTCGGGCAGCACCAGCGCCATCTTTGTCGACCTCCTGGGCCAGGCCGTGCAACAGGGCCAGGTGGCCGGCATCCGCGGCGTGGCCACCTCCGAGAAGACGGCAGCGCAAGCGCGCGGCCTGGGCATCGACCTCATCCCGCTCGCCCAGGCGGCCCGGCTCGACCTGGCCATCGATGGCGCCGATGAAGTCGATCCGCAGCTTCAACTGATCAAAGGGCTGGGCAAGGCCTTGTTGCGAGAGAAACTGGTCGAGATCCACAGCGCCCGGCTGCTGATCATCATCGACGAGAGCAAAATCTCGTCCCGCCTGGGCCGGCTCAGCCCTCTGCCGGTCGAGATCGTCCCCTACGCCTGGGAGAAGACGGTGGCCTGGCTGGCCGCTTTGCAGCCCGACGTCCGGGCCGAGTTGTGGCGGGCGGAGGACGGCGAGCCTTTCGTCACCGACAACGGCAACTATCTGGCCCGCTGCTGGTTTGCGGACGGCATCGAGCACCCCCATCGCCTGGCTCGCACCCTGGCCGACCGGCCCGGCGTGGTCGAGCACGGCCTTTTTCTGGACATGGCCGCCGCCGTGATCGTGGCCGGGGCCAACGGCATCCAGATCTGGGAGCGAAAACGATGAGCGCACCCTCCCGAACGAAAATCGCCGCCTCGATCCTGACCGCCGATTTTGGCCGGCTGGCGGCGGAAGTGGCCGCGGCCGAAGCGGCCGGCGTCGATTGGCTGCACGTCGATGTCATGGACGGCAGCTTCGTCCCCAACCTGACCATCGGCCCCCTGGTGGTGCGGGCCATCCGCGCCGCCACCCAGCTGCCGGTGGACGTCCACCTGATGATCCACCGGCCCGAGGCCCTGATCCCGGCCTTTGCCGAAGCCGGGGCCGACCGCATCAGCGTCCATGTCGAAGCCTGTCTCCACCTCCAGCGCACCTTGCAGCAGATCAAAGACCTGGGTCTGAAGACGGGCGTCGCCCTCAACCCGGCCACCCCCCTGAGCCAGATCGAAGAAGTGCTGGACGACATCGACCTGGCCCTGGTCATGTCGGTGAACCCCGGCTTTGGCGGCCAGACCTATCTGCCCGGCAGCACCGACAAGATCGCCCGCCTGGCGGCCATGCTGGCGGCGCGCGGCCGGGAGCGGGTGGAAATCCAGGTGGACGGCGGGATCAAGCTGGAAAACGCGGCGGCAGTGGCGGCGGCCGGGGCGACGGTGCTGGTCATCGGCTCGGCCATCTTCAACCGGCAGGCCAGCATCGCCGAAAACATCGCCGGCCTGCGCGCCGCCCTGGCCGGCGGAAGCTGAACCGGGCTTAGCGCAGTCCTGTCGGGGCAGTTTTGACGGTTCCGGGCACTTCTTGTAGAATGAGAGTTGTCTACGTGCTCCCCTCGGAGACATGTCTCAGGGCGCTCAACGCCTGTTGCAGGGTTTGGTTTCTTTCATTGTCAGGCGCTTTGGTACGCTAAGTAAACATAGCACCAAATTCATGCTGTCAGCGCGTATGGCAATCACTTTTCCTGCGGAGGTGCATATCATCAGGCAAGCAAAATACCCGGTCAGGCCGCTTGGCGGTCATCCGCAGTTCTATCGACGTTCTCTTGGCTTCCGTTCCAGCATCGCCAACGATGCGCTCCCACTTCCTTAGAGGAGGAATCGACTATGACCTATCGTTCACGTTCACTCAACACCCGGCTGCTGACCGGGATCACCGTTCTCGCCGTTTTCGCCTTCGCCTTGGTCCTGGTGTTTGCGGCTGAGTCGGGGGCCTCGATGGCCGCCGGGAACAACAACAGCCTGGCGCCCGCCACCGATCCGGGCAAAGCCTGTGTCGAAGGCCGCGTGCATGACGTCCTGCATGTCGGGTTGGCTGGCTGGACGGTCAATGCCAGCGGGCCGGGCGGAGCATCGCTCAGCACCACCACCAACGCTTTGGGCTACTTCAAGTTCGATAACCTGGCCGTAGGAAGCTGGACCTTCTCGGTCGTTGTCAAGCCCGGCTGGGTGCCCTATCCCGGCAAACCGGCCTCGCTGACGCTCGACGTCACCACTGCCAACCAGTGCGATGGCATCGTCAACGATCTGGACATCAGCTTCAAGTTCGACCAGGGCACGGCCACACCGACCGCCACCGCCACCCCCGGCCCCGATGCCACCCGCATCCGCGGCTATGTCTATCAACTGACCTGCAGCGGCATGACGCCCGTCAGCCTGGCCACCGTGCGACTGTGGCGCAGCAACGACTCCAACGGCCTGGATAGCGTGGTGGCCACCAAACTGACCGACGGAGGCGGCTTCTACAATTTCTACCTGCCGGTGCCGCCCCCGCCCTACTATCACATCGTCATCGAAGCGCCGCCGGGCCTGATCGCCTTCCAGGCTTCGTCGCTCGAAGGTGTGGTGGTTGGGCCTGACCACATCCGCATCGACGCCCCCGGCTACGAGACCTACGAGGAAAACAACTTCATCCTCAAGGACCCGAACCTGAAGTGCGGCACCGATACGCCCACCCCCACGCCCACCGACACCCCCACCGCCACCGACACCCCCACCGCCACCCCCACCGACACCCCTACCGCCACGCCCACGCCCGAGATCCCCGGCTGCGCCGATGCCTTCGTGGTGGACGTTGCCAACTTCGGGCTGGCCGGCTGGGAGATCCACGCCACGCCTGACGGCTCCGACACCCCGCATCTGGTGGGTGTGACCGACGCTGCCGGTCGGATCAACTTCCCCGATCTCGAACCGGGGCTGTGGAAATTCTGGATCATCATGATGCCCGGTTGGGAAGCGGTGACACCGGAGATGCTGACGGTCAACATCCCGTCGAGCGACACCTGCCTTCGCATCCGCTTCAAGGTGGTGCAATCGACGCCGACGCCGACCGACACCCCCACCCCCACCGCCACCCCCACCGTCCCCACCCCCACCATCACGCCCACGCCACTCCCCAACGCCCTCTACTTCCCGCTGTTGCTGCGGCCGGGCGGCGTCTGCGAGATCGGTCGTCTGCAGGTCATGGTCTGGGGCACGTTCTACAGCTTCGAGATCAACCAGGACAACATCGTTCGCTTCGTCGAGCCGCTGCCGTGGCAAAGTCCGACCGTCTTCAACCTGGTGAACTACGAAGGCCCGGTGATCTGGACGCAGTACAAACCGTACTATGTCAAGCAGTTCGACGGCTACAGCTTCACCTATCCGGGCGGCATGGCGGGCGCCGACTTCAGGCTGTTCGTGCGCACGCTGTGTGGCGTGATCATCATCAACACCTCGGTCGATGACCCCACCCCCACGCCCGACCCCGGCCAACCGGCAGCCACCTCCACCCCACCGCCCATCCGCTAAGGCACTCGGTCGCCTGCGTCCTTCCGGCGCCGGCTGACCCGCCTCCACCGCCTCACCCCAACAGGGCCTGCCTCAAGCAGGCCCTGTTTTTTTGGCCCCTTGGCAACAGTAAGCCAACTGTAAGGCAAAGGCTATTGTTCATTACCGCTGGACTCTCTAGAATGACATTGTTCCCCCTATGTCCACTCCGATTTCTTCGCCTTCGCGTCCCTCTCAGTTGCCTGGCAACTACCCACACCCCCAGGTTCGGCTAGCCGTGAGATTCCTCCTTCTACCGGCCTCGAATGGCGACGCCGAAGGCAGCCGGTCTCACTCCCTCTCCTTCGAGCATCTGTTGCTGCGCGTGGGCAGGCTCAGCCGCCGCCCGCGTCATGAAAAGGAGTGGTCGCAAGAGCTGGACTCCTACGACGTCATCTTTCTCGAGATCAAGAACGACACCGATATTGCCTATTGTCATGAACTCAGGCGCCTCTCGCTGAAGCCGCTGTTTTTGTACGGCCGCAATATCCCGGTTACGACCTGGATTCACGGTCTGCAATCAGGCGCCGACGCTTATCTGGAGTTGCCGACCAGCGAGGAACTCCTGCATGCCAAACTACGGGCGGTGCTCAGGCGCACACAGTTGTAAGCCGCTTCGTAACTTTTGGCAGCGGCGGGCGTCTCCATCAACGAAGTCAGCCAGTGGAAACCTGGATGGGGACAGGCGCCCACCACGAACGAATCTCCCCCACAAATGTTCACCTTCTGCCTTCGCGGTCAAGGACTGCGCGCGTCCCTCCATATCCGCCATTCTTACCGCACCACGCACAATCATCAATCCCAAATCACTGGAGGAAAGTGATCCCATGAAACTTGCACCCTTTAGCGACACCCACCCCCTCAACAAGCCTTTACGCCTGTTGCTGGCGTTGGCGTTGGCGTTGTCTTCGTTGGCGTTGCCGGGGGCCTTTTTGCCCCGGGTCTTTGCCGGCGACAACGACAGCCCGCTGCAGATGCGCACCGAAGGCAGCTGTCAGGATGCCTCCGGCCTGGGCGTCCTGAGTTTTGGTCTGGGCATCGACGGCACCGCCCTTGGCGACCCAGACCCCAATGACCCGCTCAACCCCACCAACGGCACCTTCACCGTGGCGGGCATTCCCGTAGGCGCCACCATCCAGGAAGCCTGGCTGTATTGGAACGGCTCGGACCTGGGCAATGCGCCGGAGGACAACCCGCTGGCCTTCAACCCGGCGGTCAACGATGGCGACCCCACGGTGACCCTGAACAACGTCCAGGTTCCCTTCGTCCCGGCATCCAATCTCGTGCGCGTCGGCGGCCCCGCCTTCTGGGGCACATCCGATTTTTCGTATGCCTATCGCTCGAACGTGCTCGCCATCGTCACCGGCAATGGCGCCTATGTACTGAAGGGCATCGACAACCTGGATAACTACATCAACGGCGCCGAGCTGGTGGTCGTCTATCGTGACCCGGCCCGGGATCCCTATTACTTCGGTCTGGCCGACGGCATGGACATCGTCCAGGGTTCCAGCGGCCCCGCCTCTGGCCCTGGCACCAACGCCGTCATCTACCAGTTCGACCCGGCTGCCACCAGCCGCACCGCCAAAGTGACATTGTTCCTGGGCGGGGCCGGTTTTGCCAGCGGCGCCAACTCGCTGTGGTACGAGACCGGGAATAATGCCAATCTGCCGCCCGGCCCGCCGCCTTCCAGCAACCCCACCATCATCGGCCGCGCCACCGCCACCGAGGTGGCCAACCCCTTCACCGGCCTCAACAACCAGAACGCCAACGGTTACTGGGACAGCTACACCTTCAATGTCACCGTCCCCGCCGGCGCCACCTGGTTGGCCGTCCAGCCCGATTCCAAGGATGGCGCCGACCCGCAGCGGCTGGAGTGGGTGGGTTCCAACATGGAGATGCCGCTGGCCTGTCCTGAGTACACCCTGACCAAGACGCGCACGACCGCGGACTTCGTCCAAGCCGGACAGGCAGTGACCTTCGATATCGTGGTCACCAACACCGGCAACACCGACATCATCACCGCCACCCTGCGCGACAACTACGACACCACCTACCTGACCTACGGCTTCGGCGGCAACTTCAGCACCCCCGCCTCCAACGACAACATCAACGATGGCCAGATCGACTGGGCAACCGGCCAGGGCATCGGCCCCATCCTCTTCGGCCAGGCGAAGACCGTTACTGTGCGTTTCACGGCCGTACAGAGCACCGAACCGATCGTCGGCCCGCCCGCCGACCGCACCATCAACACGGCTTCGACCTTGACCGTGGCTGACCAGAACGGCGAAGCCGCGCCCCCCACCAGCGACACCGACGACGTCGAGATCACCAACCCCAGCGTCACCGTCGTCAAAACCCTGCTCATCCCGGCGGATGGCTCGACGGCGGTGGGTGGGCAAGTGCAGTGGCGGATTCGGGTGACCAACAGCGGCGACACGACGCTGAACACCGTGCCCCTGGCCGACACCTACAACACCACCTATCTGAGCTACGGCTACAGCGGCAGCTTCAGCAGCCCGGCCAGCAACGACAACACCAACGATGGCACGCTGAACTGGAGCGACATCACCGGCGCTGGCAGCCTGGCCCCCGGCAACTTCATCGATGTCACCGTCAACATGACGGCCGTCGCCAGCACCCAGGCCCTGGCCAACGACCAAACGATCAACACCGCCACCGTGTCGGGCGCAGTGGACGAAAACGGCGACACCCCGCCCACCGCCTCGGACACCGAACCGGTCGAGATCGGCAACCCGGCCGTGACCGTGCTCAAGACCCTGCTCATCCCTGCCGACGGCTCGACTGCGGTCAATGCCCAGGTGCAGTGGCGGCTGCGGGTGACGAACAGCGGCGACACGATCCTCACCACCGTCCCGCTGGCCGACACCTACGACACCACCTATCTCACCTACGGTTACGCCGGCAGCTTCAGCAGCCCGGCCAGCAACGACAACACCGACGACGGCGCCTTGAACTGGACCGACATCACCGGCGCCGGCAGCCTGGCCCCCGGCAACTTCATCGATGTCACCGTCAACATGACGGCCAAAGCCAGCACGCAACTCCTGGCCAACGACCAGACCATCAACACCGCCACCGTGACGGGCGCAGTCGATGAGAACAACGACACCGCGCCCACGGCCTCGGACACCGAGCCGGTCGAGATTGGCGGCCCCGGCGTGCGGGTGATCAAGACGCTTGTCATCCCGGCCAGCGGCTCGGCCTCAGTAGGCGGGCAGGTGCAGTGGCGGCTGAATGTGACCAACATCGGCGACACCGCCCTGACCACCGTCCCCCTGGCCGACACCTACGACACCGCTTACCTGATCTATGGCTTCGGCGGCACTTTCAGCACGCCGGTCGCCAGCAATGACAACGTCGACGACGGCGCCCTGAACTGGACCGACATCACCGGCGCCGGCAGCCTGGCCCCTGGCAGTTCCATTGACATCTTCGTCAACATGACGGCCGAAGCCAGCACGCAAAGCCTGCCCAACCAGCAGACGATCAACACCGCCACCGTGACCGGCGCCGTGGACGAAAACAACGACCCCGTCCCACCCTCGACCGATGACGAACCGGTGCGCATCATTTCTGGTGGCGCCATCGGCGACTATGTGTGGTACGACGCCAACGCCGACGGCATCCAGGATGTGACCGAAGACGGCATCGGCAACGTCACCGTCGATCTGTGGCTGGATGATGGCGACAACGTGCTCGACCCCGGCGACACCTTCATCGGCACCGAAACCACCGGCGCCGACGGCGGCTACATCTTCAAAGACCTGGGCGCCGGCACCTACATCGTCGATGTCACCGACACCAACGGCATCCTCTCTGGCCTGACCCACACCCTCGGCCTCGAAAGCCAGACCGATCCCTTCGTCGTCACCATCGGCGTGGGTGAGTTCTACGAGGACGCCGACTTCGGCTATGTCCGCACCCCCACGGCCGGCAACGGCGTCATCGGCGACACGGTCTGGAATGACCAGAACCAGAACGGCGTCCAGGATCCGGGCGAACCCGGTCTCCCTGGCGTCACCGTCACCCTCAAGACCCCCGGCCCCGATGGCATCCCCGGCAACGGCGATGATGTCACCGTCAGTTCCACCACCACCGACCCCAACGGCAACTACTTGTTCAACAATGTGCCGCCGGGAATCTACTATGTGGATGCCACCGCCGGTGTGCCTGCCGGCCTGACGCCCTCGCCGGCTGCGCCCGACCCGACCACCGTCTTCGTCCTGGCTGCGGGCGACCAGTATCTGGATGCCGACATCGGCTTCTACGATGCCGGCGTCCAGGATATCCTGGGCACCATCGGCAACCTGGTCTTCCGCGATCTCGGCAACGATGGCGTCTTCAACGTCGGCACCGATAGCCCGTTCGGCGGCGTCAGCGTCGACCTGATCCGCGACACGGACAACGACGGCGTCTGGGATGCCGGCGAACCGATTGTGGCCACCACGACCACGGCCACCACGCTCGGCCCCAACAACAGCAACTACCTCTTCACCGGGCTGACGGCCGGCCGCTACCTGGTGGCCGTCTCCGATACGGCCAACGTCCTGGCCAGCTACAGCCCCACCGTCCTCGGCGTCGCCAACGTCGACAACAACAGCCAGGCCCAGCCCTATCCCGTCAACCTGGCTGCGGGCGCCAATGTCATCACCGCCGACTTCGGCTACGTTCTCAGCAGCCCGCCCGGCGATAACGGCGTCATCGGCAACCAGGTCTGGAACGATGTCGATGGCGACGGCATCTACAACCCGGCCAGCGGCGACACCGGCATCGAAGGCGTCACCATCGACCTGCTCGACAACGCCAACAACGTCCTGGCCACGGTCACAACCGGCCCCAGCGGTGACTACAGCTTCACCGGCTTGCCCGCCGGCACCTACAAAGTGCGTGTGACCGACACCGCCAATGTGCTGGCCGGCTACCTGGTCACCACCCTGCCCGCCGACCAGGTTTCGGACAACACCAACAAGCTGCAAGCCTTTACGGTGGTGTTGGCGGCGGACGAAATTAAGCTGACCGCCGACTTCGGCTACATCCGGCCCGGCGCCATCGGCGATTTCGTCTGGTACGACGCCAACGCCGACGCCATCCAGGATGTAGGCGAACCCGGCATCCCCTTCGTCACCGTCGATCTGTACGACGCTGGCCCCAACGGCGTGGCGGGCGGCGGCGATGATGTCCTGCTGCAATCGACCATGACCGACGCCGACGGCGGCTACATCTTCAAGGACCTGCTCCCCGGCACCTACTATGTCGATGTCACCGACGTCAACGGCAACCTGAGCGGCCTGACCCACACCATCGGCGCCCAGAGCCAGCCCGACCCCAGCAATCCCATCAGCCTGGGCGTGGGCGAAGTCTACAAGGATGCCGACTTCGGCTACTACCAGCAGCCGACCATCCCCGGCAACGCCGTGGTGGGCGACCTGGTGTGGTACGACCAGAACCAGAACGGCATCCAGGACCCCGGCGAACCGGGCATCCCCGGCGTAAGCGTGCAACTGATCGACGCCACCACCAATCTGCCCGTCGGCGCCCCGGTTGTCACCGACCAGAACGGCAACTACCTCTTCCCCAACGTGCCGCCCGGAACCTACTATGTCCAAGCCAGCGGCGCTCCCCTTACCAATCTCACCCCCTCGCCCAACGCCCCCAACCCGACCGCAACCTTCACCGTTGGCCCCAATGAGCAGTATCTGGATGCCGACCTCGGCTTCTACGATGCGCCCGGCGGCACCAACGTCCTCGGCACGATCGGCAACCAGGTCTTCAAGGATGTCAACAAAGATGGCATCTACGGCGCCGGCGACGCGCCCTTCGTGGGCGTCAGCGTCGACCTCATCCACGACCTGGATAACGACAACGTCTGGGATGTCGGCGAACCGGTCATCGCCACCGACACCACCGACCAGAACGGCCAGTACTCGTTCACCGGCGTCCCTGCCGGCAACTACCTGGTGCACGTTAGCGACACCAACGCCGTCCTCCTCGATTACGTCCAGACGGCCACGACCGGCCCCGCCAATGTCGATAACCGCAACCAGCTCGACCCCTACGACGTGACCCTGGCCGCCGGCGGCACCAACAACACCGCTGACTTCGGTTACTATGCCGCCAACCGCGAGGACATCGGCGTGCTCGGCAACCAGGTCTGGACCGAGAGCGACTACAACGGCGTCTACGACCCGGCCAGCGGCGACGTTGGTCAGGCAGGTGTGACCGTCGATCTCTACCTGAACGGCTCCTACTACGCCACCACCACCACCGGCGCCAGCGGCGACTACTCGTTCACCGGTCTGCCGTCGGGCGTGTACAGCGTCGAAGTGACAGACGTGCAGGGCGTGCTCAGCGGCTACGCCGTCACACTCTACCCGGTCAACCAGACCGCCGACAACAACAACAAGGTGCAGGCCTACGGCATCAACCTGCCGCAGGCGGGCATCAACCTCACCGGCGACTTCGGCTACATCTTGCCCGGCGCCATCGGCGACTACGTCTGGTACGACGCTAACGCCGACGCCATCCAGGATGTGACCGAGTCGGGTCTGGGCAACGTCACCGTCGATCTGTGGAAGGACAACAACAACAGTGGCACCATCGATGGCGGCGACACCCTCATCGGCACCAAGACGACCGGTCTCGACGGCGGCTATCTCTTCACCGACCTGCTGCCTGGCGCCTACATCGTCGATGTCACCGACACCAACGGCATCCTGGCCGGTCTCAGCCACACCACCGGGCTGCAAAGCCAGGTCGATCCCTACGCCCTCACGCTCGTTGCCGGCCAGTCCGCTCTGGACGCCGACTTCGGCTACGTGCGCATCCCCACCTCGGGCGGCGTCATCGGCGACACCGTGTGGATGGACAACAACCAGAACGGCGTCCAGGATCCGGGCGAACCCGGCATCCCCGGCGTCACCGTCACCCTCAAGACCCCCGGCCTCGATGGCATCCCCGGCAACGGCGATGATGTCACCGTCAGCTCCACCACAACCAACCCCAATGGCAACTACCTCTTCAGCAATGTGCCGGCGGGAACCTACTATGTGGATGCGACCGCCGGTGTGCCTGCCGGTCTGACCTCTTCGCCGGCCGCGCCCGACCCGACCACCGTCTTCGTCCTGGCCGCGGGCGACCAGTATCTGGACGCCGACATCGGCTTCTTCGACGGCGGCACACCCAACACCGGCTCGATCGGCGGCACCGTCTGGAAGGATACGCCGACCACCGACGGCATCCTCGCTGGCGGCGAGCCTCGCTTCCCCGGCGTCACCGTCGATCTGCTCAGCGGCGGCAATGTCGTCGCCACGGCCGTCACCGACCAGAACGGCGACTTCCTCTTCAGCGGCCTGCAGCCCGGCACCTACCAGGTGCAGGTGACCGACACGGCCAACGTGCTGGCGAACTACGACCCGACGACGATCATCGGCGGTGTGGCCGACGGCACCAACAAGGCCCAGCCCTACAGCGTCACCATCGCCGCCGGCGGCTCTAACACCACCGCCGACTTCGGTTACATCCCCAGCGACAACACCGGCCACGCCGGCGTGATCGGCAACCAGGTCTTCAATGACGTGGACGGCGATGGCATCTTCAACCCGGCCAACGGCGACACCGGCATCGAAGGCGTGACGGTCGAGCTGCTGGACGGCGCCAACAACGTCCTCGCCACCACCACCACCGGCCCCACCGGCCTCTACATCTTCAACGGGCTGTCGGCGGGCGTCTATCAGGTGCGCGTGACCGACACCGCCAACGTCCTGGCCGGCTACCTGGTCACCACCCTCGGCCCCACCCCTGGCGCCGACAACAACAACCAGGCCCAGGCCTACACCATCGTCCTGCCGGTCGATGGCATCAACATGACCGCCGACTTCGGTTACATCCGGCCCGGCGCCATCGGCGACTTCGTCTGGTACGACGCCGACGCCGATGCCATCCAGGATGTGGGCGAACCCGGCATCCCCTTCGTCACTGTCGATCTCTACAGCGTCGGCCCGAACGGCGTCAAGGGCGGCGGCGATGATGTCCTGTTGCAGTCGACCATGACCGACGCCGACGGCGGCTACATCTTCAAGGACCTGCTCCCCGGCACCTACTATGTCGACGTCACCGACGTCAACGGCAACCTGAGCGGTTTGACGCACACTGTGGGCGCCCAGAGCCAGCCCGATAGCAGCAACCCCATCGTCCTCAGCGTGGGCGAGGTGGATAAGACCGCCGACTTCGGCTACTACCAGCAGCCCACCATCCCCGGCAACGCCGTCGTCGGCGACCTGGTGTGGTACGACCAGAACCAGAACGGCATCCAGGACCCCGGCGAACTGGGCATCCCCGGTGTGACCGTGCAACTGCGTCGCACCAGCGATAACGCCCTTATCGCCACCACCACAACCGACCAGAACGGCAACTACCTCTTCCCCAACGTCCCGCCCGAAACGTACTATGTGGACGTGACCGCCGGCGTGCCGGCAGGGCTGTCGTTCTCGGCTGGCGCGCCCGATCCTACGGCCAGCTTCACCGTCGTCGCCAACCAGCAATACCTGAACGCCGACATCGGCTTCTACGATGCGCCCGGCGGCACCAACGTCCTCGGCACGATCGGCAACCAGGTCTTCGAGGATGTCGACAAAGATGGCATCTACGCCGGCGGCGACACCCCGTTGGTGGGCGTCAGCGTCGACCTCATCCGCGACCTGGACAACGACAACGTCTGGGATGTCAACGAACCGGTCATCGCCACCGACACCACCGACCAGAACGGCCAGTACTCGTTCACCGGCGTCCCTGCCGGCAACTACCTGGTGCACGTCAGCGACACCAACGCCGTCCTCCTCGACTACGTCCAGACGGCCACGACCGGCCCCGCCAATGTGGACAACCGCAACCAGCTCGACCCCTACGACGTGACCCTGGCCGCCGGCGCCACCAACAACACCGCTGACTTCGGTTTCTACCAGGCCAACCGCGAGGACATCGGCGTGCTTGGCAACCAGGTCTGGACTGAGGTTGACTACAACGGCGTCTACGACCCGGCCAGCAAGGACATCGGCCAGGCAGGCGTAACCGTCGACCTGTATCGCAACGGTGTGCTGTACGCCACTACAACGACGGGCGCCAGCGGCGACTACTCGTTCACCGGGCTGCCTTCGGGCGTGTACGCGGTGGATGTGACCGATGTCCAAAATGTCCTGGCGGGTTACATCGACACCCTGTTCCCGGTCAATCAGACCGCCGACAACAACAACAAGATCCAGAACTACGGCATCAACCTGCCGCAGGCGGGCGTGAATCTGACCGGCGACTTCGGCTACATCAAGCCCGTCACGATTGGCGACTTCGTCTTCGTCGATCCCAACGCCAACAAGGTGCAGGATCCGTCGGAAACCACCGGCCTGCCGAACGTGCCCATCACCGCCACCAACCTCAGCACCGGCCAGGTCTTCACCACCCTGACCAGCCCCACCGGCTTCTATCAGTTCGTCAACCTGCCTCCGGGCACCTACTCGGTCGCAGCGCCGGCGTCGTTGCCGCTCTATCTGCGCACTACCGACTCGCCGATCGTACGCACCCTGCCCGCCGGCACGGTTGACAACAACTTCGACTTCGGTTACATCAACCCCACCGCCGTCACCATCGCCAGCCTCTACTCCAGCACCAGCAAGCAAGGCGTCACCATCCACTGGAGCACGATCTTCGAGGAAGGCAGCGACCGCTTCTACGTCTATCGCAGTCTCAGCGAGAACGGCCAGCGCACCCTGCTCACCCCGAACGGCATCGCTTCTCAGGGCAACCCTGAAGGCGCAAGCTACCAGTACCTGGATGCCACCGCCACCCTGGGCAAGACCTACTTCTACTGGGTCGAGGTGCGGCCGCAGGGCGACCTGCACGGCCCGGTGGTCGTCTCCTACCTCACACCCGACGCCGGCGCCCTCAAGATCTTCCTGCCCAACGTCGTGCGTCGCCACTAACAACCCCAACCAACGCCCCCAAGGGTTGCATAAGCCCTTGGGGGCGCCGCCTTGACAACACACCGTGTGCGACCAGTCTGCCAAGATTGGCCGCACAACTGGCCTGTCGGTTCGCCACCGACCACATACCCCAACGGATCCCCCCCGTGTCAACTTCTGCCACTAGCACTGCCCTGCCCCACCACCGGCGCCGAAAGGCGGTGGTCATTCTCGTCCTCCTCCTGGCGCTGCCCACGCTATTGCTCGGCAGCGCCCAGGCCGGAGACGCCGACCGTAGCCTGCAAGTCCGCACCTTGGGCGCCTGCAACGAAACCGCCGCCCGCGGCGTGGTGATGGCCGCCTTGGGAACTGACCAAGTCAGTGGCGGTACGCTCAATGTGTCCGGCATCCCAACCGGCGCCACTGTCGTCGAAGCCTGGTTATATTGGAACGGCGACGACGACGGCAACAATGTCGAAGACGACCCGGCCCTTTTCAACCCAACACTCCATGATGGCGACCCGACCATCACGATCGCTGGCATCCAGGCGCCTAACCCGCAGCGCGTGGGCGGCCCGGCCAACTGGGTCGGCGTCCGCAATGTCTATGGCTATGCCTACCGTTCGGATGTCTCCGGCATTGTCACTGGCAATGGCAGCTATGTGGTCGATGGCATGGACAACTTCAGCGGCGAGCAAGGCTATAACAACGGCATCGAACTGGTGGCCGTCTACCAACGGCCCAATACAGCGCCCACCTTTGTTGGCCTGGGCGAAGGTCTCGACCTGATCTACGGCAGCAACGGGCCAAACGTCGGGCCGGGCAGCATCGCCCCCCTCTTCCGCTTCCGGTCGGGGCTGGACAAACGCCAGGCACAGGTGACGGTCTTCCTGGGCGGCGTCGAGCCGGGCGGCCAGACATCGCTCTGGTATCAGACCGGAATCAACCTGCCCCCCTTCCCCCAAACCTTGCGCATCGCCGGCAACCCCGAAGCGATCGAAGTCAAGAATCCTTTCGACGGCCACCACAACCAGAACGACAACGGCTTCTGGGATAGCTACACCGCCGCCGTCACGGTGCCGGCCGGCGCCACCTGGCTGGCGGTGCAGGTCGAATCCAAGAACGCGCAGTCGCCACAGACGCCCGCCGTCATCGATTGGGTCGGCGCCGTCGTGCAGATGCCGCTCTCGTGCACCCTCCAGGTCTATCTGCCGCACCTGCTGCGCAGCCATCATTGAAACGCCCGGCGTGAAGCATGACACACCATGCCGCACGCCGGGCGTATCCCCCCTATCCGACCATGTTTCGAACCCGTCTCTTTCCCCTGGCGCTGGCCCTGATCACGCTTCTGGTCGGGCTACAACCGGCTTTCGGCGCCAACGCCGCCGCCCTTCCGCCAGCGGCGCCAAAAGTCGTGCCAACGATCTCCTACAAGATCATCACCACGGGCGCCGGCCTGTATCAGGTGACGCATACCAACCTGACCGGAGCCGGATTCGATCCGAGCGGCATCGACACCGACACCTTCCAGCTTTTCAACGAGGGCGAGGAGGTCGCATTCTTTTTGTACGATGGCGGGGATCACAGCTTCGATCCCGGCGACTACTTCCTGTTCTACGCCGAAGCCAAACTGACGCGCTATACCAACACCAGTGTCTACTGGTTCACGGCCAACCAGGCCAGCCGCCTGCAGCCAACCAGTCGGGATGGCACACCGGGCGCGGCGCCGCTGGCCCCCAATTTCTGGCGCACCCTCCATTTCGAGCAGAACAAGGTCTACAAGAGCGCCTTGCCCCTCAGCGGTGAGGCCGACCGCTGGTACTGGATCTACTTCAAAGCCTGCCCGACCGGCGACCGCACCTGCAACGATACCGACGGCAAGAAAAACTCGCGCAGCCTGACCGCCAACCTGCCTGCCGTCAGCAGCTCGCCGCACACGGCCACCCTCTCGCCGGTGTTGCGCGGGCAGTCGAATGATTTCGCCAACCCCGACCATCATTTCCTCACCTTCGTCAATGGCACACAGGTGGGCGACACCACTTTCGAAGGGGCGATCTCCTATACGGGCAATCTGAGCGTCAATAGCGCCCTGCTGGTATCGGGCAACAACACCATCCGCTTCGACATCCCCGCCGACATCAGCGGCGCCAGCAACGACGGCTACATCAACTTCTTCGACATCACCTATCTCAGCGATTTCGCTGCCGATGCCAACCGCCTCGTCTTCGACGGCGCCTCAGGCGCCTGGCGATACCAGGTCGGTAACTTTACCAATGCCAACATCCTGGCGTTCGACATCACCAACCCCAAACAGCCGGTGATGATCACCGGGTTGGCCGTGAGTGGCGGCGGGCCGTTCAGCGCCGCCTTCGAGTCCACCAGCGTCCTCCAGGCCGCCGGCGCCAGCGCCAACAACAGCTACTACCTAGTGGCCAACCCCGCCTGGCAGACGCCCACCATCATCGTCGATGCCATCTCCGACCTGCAGTCGTATGCCAACGGCGCCGACTACATCATCATCACCCATGCCAATTTCATGGCCCAGGCGCAACAACTGGCTGCGTTCCGGGCCGCGGGCAACGGCTTCCGCACCGCCGTCGTCGATGTCCAGGATATCTATGATGAATTCAACGGCGGTCTGATGTCGGCGGAGGCCATCCGCGACTTCATATTCTACGCCTCGCACTACTGGCAGCCGCCGCGACCGCAGTATGTCGTCCTCTTTGGCGACGGCCACTATGACTTCTTGAACTCGCTAGGCTCGAACGAACCCATCTACATGCCGCCCTATCTGTTAGGCGTCGATCCCTTCCAGGGCGAGACGGCGGCGGACAACCGTTTCGTCGATGTTTTCGGCGATGAACAGTACGACAGCGATGGCGACGACACCAACACCGCCCGCAACATCGCCATCACCAACGGCATCATGAATCTGGCCGTCGATTTCGGCTTCCATCCCATCGTCTTGGCGCAGTCAGAAGGGACGACAACCACCGCCGCCGAGCAGTCTGGCGACGGGCGTCCGGCAGCAGCGACGGCGCAGTTGCAGCCGAATCTAGTCAAGGCCTTTGGTGACACAGTCTGGTGGGACGAGGATCGCGACGGCGTCTTCGATGCTGAAGAACGCGGCGCGCCGGGCGTCACCGTCAACCTGCTGCAGGGCGGCGCCGTCTATCTTTCGCAAACCACCGACGCCAATGGCGGCTATTCGTTCGAGGATATTCCCAGCAACGACTACCAGCTAGAATTCGTGTTGCCGGCGGGCTGGTCGTTCACTGCCCGCAATGTCGGCGGCCCCGATTGCGAGATCGCCCACAATGACCCCGCCATCTGCGACCGCTACGATTCGGACCCTGATCTGAACACCGGTCTGACCGACATCCTGACCTATGTCTATCCTCAGCAGGCGCAAGATAACTGGGACGCTGGCCTGGTGCGGCCTGGCACCATTGGCAACCTGGTGTGGCTGGATAGCGACGGCGACGGACTCCAGGATGCGGGCGAAGCCGGCATTGCCGGTGTGCTGATCGAACTGCTGCAAAACAATGTAGTCATCGACACTGCTTCAACGGATGCCGACGGCTACTACTTCTTCTACGACCTGCCCGATGGCGTCTATGATGTGCGCGTGGCCGGGTCGAACTTCGGCGGCGGCCCCCTGACCGGGCTTTTCCGCAGCGACTGGGACCAGGGCTTCGACCTGATGCCCGACCTCAGCTTGGGGCGCTTCCCGGTCAACACCGTCGCCGAGGCCCAGGAGATGGTGAACCGCACCCTGGCCTACCAACTCAACGCCCCGCCGGGCGACTGGAACCAGCACATCGTCTTCGTCTCCGACAACCCCGACGGTGCTGGCGATTTCTACGCTCACTCGAACGAGGTGGCCGACAACATCTGGCCCTACCCCAGCGGCGTCGAGAAGGTCTACTACCAGCAGACCCACGCCACCAGCACCGCGGCCAAGGCGGCAATCAAGGCCGGCATCGACGCCGGGGCCTTGTTCGTCACCTACAACGGTCACTCCAGCAAACGCACCTGGGGCGACCAGCTTTGGGATACGGTCGATGTCGATACCCTGAACAACACCACCTTCCCCATCTTCCTGCCCATGACCTGTCTCGAAGGCCAGTATATCAACCCTGGCTTCGTCAGCATGGGCGAGAAGTCCGTCCGCACCATTGGCCGCGGCGCCGTCGCCACCTTCTCGCCCACGGGTCTGGGCGTGGCCACCGGCCACCAATTCCTCTACGACCAGTTCTTCGAGTCGCTGGTCTACGACGGCGAGACCCAGATCGGCCCCCTGACCGTGAACAGCAAACGCTCGCTGTTCGAGAGCCACAGCCTGTTCAAGGACCTGCTGGACACCTACGTGCTCTTCGGCGACCCGGCCCTGGTCGTCAACACCCCCCGCCCCGACGTAGCCATCACCAAGACCGTGGAACCGTCGGGTACGGTGGCGCCGGGCGACCCCATCACCTACACCCTGACCTATACCAACGTCGGCCAGCTCGACGCCCCCGATGTCGTCATCACCGACATCCTCCCCAGCCAACTCCAGAACCCCAGCTTCAGCAGCAATCCCCCGTTGACAGCAGACCCTGGATCCCCCTACATCTGGCAGGTCGGGCTGCTGACGCCAGGCGCCGGCGGTACGATCACCATCCACGCCACCGTCGATCCGAACACTCCCGCCGGCGGCCAGATCGTCAACACCGCTCGCATCGACACCAGCGGCGATGACGCCAACCTCAACAACAACGAAGCGACCGTAACCACGCCGGTGGCCGCATCGATCACGCTCGGCGGCAAGACCTGGTATGATGTCAACGGCAACGGCCTCCGTGAAGGCAGCGAGACCCTGCCCGTCGCCAATGTCCCCATCTCGGTGACACGTCTCAGCACCGGCCAGGTCTTCACCACCCAAACGAATCCGAACGGCGACTGGCAGATCACCGGCCTGCCGCCCGGAACCTACCAGATCGGCAGCGCCCTGCCGCCCTTCCTGGCCCGCACGACCCCCTCAACGCTTGCTGCCACCGTTGCTGGCGGCGGCTCGGCAACCAACCTTGACTTCGGCTTCATCTCCCCCACCGCCGTCGATCTTGTCGCCTTCACGGCCCGGCTGGAACCGCAAGGAGCGGAGATTGCCTGGCAGACCAGGTCGGAACAGGGCGTGGTTGGGTTCTATCTCTGGCGCAGCGCCAACGCCGAGGCGCAGGGCGAACGCATCAGCGACCTGATCCCGGCCGGCGGCGAAGCCGAAGGCGCAGCTTATCGCTTTACCGATAGCCTGGTGCACGACGCCCACTGGTACTACCGCTTGGAGGCAGTGCCTGCCTCTGGCGCCAGCCAGTTCTTTGGCCCGGTGGAGCTTGCACCCGGTGATGGCGCTGCTGGTTCGCAGAAGGTGTTCTTTGGCCTGGTGTTGCGAAGGGCCAGACCCTGAAAAGGTCTCGAAATCTTCTGGGTCTTGATCCCCATTTGCCAAAAGACCATAACTAAAGTAGCTTTCCGCCGTCAAGAGATATTGACCATCAGGTTTCGCATAAGCTATAGGTGCGCGAAACCGCAACGGCCCTCGTCGTTTGCTGCGCGCCCTTCCTTGAGGAGAAGGACCATGCGTCTCAGTCATTTCGTACAACGAACAAAAACCCGAGCTTTCGCCTATCGACGCCGCCTGCCGTGGGTTATGGCCGTGCTTGGCGTGGCGGCGATGACATTGGCCGGGATTATCGGCTTCCTGTCGCAGCCTGCCAGCGCCGGCGATGGCGACAGACCCCTGGAAGCCCGCTACTACGGCAGTTGTCAGGATGCCGACGGCTTGGGGTTGCTGGTGGCCGGCGATGGTCTCGACGGCGTCACCTCTGGTTCGGTGAATCTCACCGTCCCGGCCGGCAGCACCATCGTCGAAGCGTGGGCCTATTACAACGGCGCCGACGATGGCAACCAGCCCGGCCCCAACCCCCTGATCGACAACGGCGACTTCGATGTCACCTTCAGCAACGGCATCAACACCGGTCCCCTGACGGCCAGCCTCAACGGCGGGCCGGCGCTGTGGACAGTCAACTATTGGAGCTACACCCATCGCGTCGATGTCAAGTCCTTCATCCTCACCGGCGCCCACACCTACACCCTCAGCGACGTCGACGCGCTCGATTTCTACAACAACGGCTGGGAATTGGTGGTGCTCTACTCGAACCCCACCCGCGACCCACACATGATCGCCGTAGCCGAAGGTCTGGACCTGGCCCAGGGCACCGGCGCGCCGCCCAGCGGCCCCGGCATCAAACCGCTCCTCTTCACCTTTGCCCCTGCCCCGCTTCCGCGCACCGCTGATCTGACCAGTGTGGTGGGCGGGATCACGGCCGGACAGTCGACTTCGCTGTTCTACCAGGTCGGTTCTGGCGCCCCGCCGGTCGGCGACATCTACGGCAGCGGCATCCTGCAGGCAGCCAGCCCCTTCCAGAGCGCCGAAGGCCCGGTGTGGGATTCCTACGATTGGAACGTCACCATCCCGGCCGGGGCCACCTGGCTGGTGGTGCAACTGCGTTCGGATAACGTCATCGCCCAGCCGGCGGCGCAGATGGAATGGGTCTTGCAGACCCTGCAAATGGTCGAGTCCTGCCCCTCGGCCCTGGGCGACTATGTATGGTACGACACCGATGCCGACGGCCTGCAAGATGTCGGCGAGCATGGCATCGACAACATCACCATCGACCTTTGGCTGGATGACGGCGACAACGTCCTCGATGCTGGCGACACCTTCATCGGCACCGAACCCACTGACTACGACGGCGGTTATCTCTTCACCGACCTGCTGCCGGGAACCTACATCGTCGATGTCACCGACGCCTTCGGCCATCTGCTGGTGCTCACGCACACCCTTGGCCCAGAGAGCAAACCCGACTACTTCGTAGTGACGATCGGCGCCAACGAGACCTACCGCGATGCCGATTTCGGCTATGTGCGCGTGCCCACGGCTGGCAACGCCGTCGTCGGCGATACGGTCTGGTACGACTACGACAACGACGGCGTGCAGGACCCCGGCGAACCGGGCATCCCCGGCGTCAGTGTGACTCTAATCGATGTCGGCGCCGATGGCATCCCAGGCACCGGCGATGATTTCGGCGTCTTCATCACCTCGACTACGTTCAACGGCCACTATCTGTTCCCCGATGTCCCCCCTGGCACGTACTATGTGGATGCCAGCGGCGGCGCGTTGGCGGGTTTGACCCCCTCCACCAACGCCCCCGACCCCACCGCACCCTTCACCGTCCAGGCCGGCGACCAATATCTCGACGCCGACATCGGCTACTACGATGGCAACCATCTGGAGCTCCTCGGCATCGTCGGCGACCTGGTCTTCCACGACAAGAACGGCGATGGCGTCTACAACGGCGGCGACCTGCCCATCCCCAGCGTCAGCGTCGATCTCATTCGCGATACTGACAACGACAGCATCTGGGATGCCAACGAACCGATCATCGCCACCGACACCACCGACCCCAACGGTAACTACCTGTTCACAGGGGTGCCGGCTGGGAACTATCTGGTGGTGGTCTCGGACACGCAGAACGTCCTTGATGACTACAGCATCGGTCCCCTGGGGCTGGCCAACACCAACAACAACAGCCAGGCCCAACCCTACGATGTGACCCTGGTTGGTGGCGGCAGTGTGCTCGTTGCTGACTTCGGCTATGTCCAGGCGGGCACCCAGGGTCTGACCGCCCTCATCGGCAGCCAGGTGTGGGTGGAATGGGACCAGGACGGCGTCTACGAGCCAGACGATGGCGAAATCGGCGTGGCCGGCGTCACGGTCGATCTGCTCGTCAACGGCCAGTTGGTCGAGCGCACCACCACCGGCGCCAGCGGCGACTATGTCTTCACCAGCCTCCCGGCCGGCGCCTATCAGATCGTCGTCAGCGACATCTACGGCATCCTCACCGGCTATGACCCCACCATCCTGGGCAATCCAACGCTGGACGACACCAACAAGAACATCACCACCCCTGCCACGCCCTATTCGCTCACCCTGGCCGATGGTGAATACAACCCGAAGGCCGACTTCGGTTACACAGCCGACGCCTCGATCTTGATCGATAAGACGCCCGACCTCCAGGTCATCGCCGGCGGCGGCACAGCCACCTTCACCATCGCCGTCACCAACACCGGCAGCGTCACCCTGACCAACGTCACCGTCACCGACCCACTCGCCCCCGATTGCGACAGCTTCATCGGCACCCTGGGGCCTGGCCAGAGCACCAGCTACACCTGCACGGTAACGAATGTACTTGCCGGCTTCGACAATGTCGCCACCGTCACCGGCGAACCGCCCATCGGCCCGCCCGTCGAAGATGCCGATAACGGCGTCGTCATCCTGCAGAATACCCCGACGCCAACGCCGACGAGTACCCCGACGCCAACGCCAACGAGTACACGGACGCCAACGCCGACGAACACACCGACGCCAACGCCAACGAACACACCGACGCCGACGCCAACCAACACACCGACCAACACCCCCACCCGCACGCCGACGCCGACGAACACGCCGACCAATACACCCACGGCAACACCCACCCCGACGCCGACCAATACCCCGACGCCGACAAACACACCCACTGGGTCGCCGACGCCAACGCCAACCCCCACGAACACCCCCACGCGCACGCCGACGCCAACGCCGACCAATACGCCGACCAACACCCCCACCCCGACGCCGACGCCGACCAATACCCCCACGCCCACGGCCACACCCACCGGCTCGCAGACGCCAACGCCAACGCCGACCAACACACCGACGGCCACACCCACCCCCACCAACACCCCCACACCCACGGCCACACCCACCGGCTCGCTGACCCCGACGCCGACGCCCACCAATACCCCCACCAACACGCCGACGCCGACCAATACCCCGACGCCGACGCCCACCAACACCCCCACCAACACGCCGACGCCGACCAACACCCCGACGCCGACGCCCACCAACACCCCCACTCGTACGCCGACGCCAACGCCCACCAATACCCCGACGCGCACGCCAACGCCGACGAACACACCCACCGGCTTGCCGACCAATACGCCGACGCCGACCAACACCCCGACGCGCACGCCAACGCCGACGAACACACCCACCGGCTTGCCGACCAATACGCCGACGCCGACCAACACCCCCACCCGCACGCCGACCCCCACCAGCCCCGCCACGGCCACCCCCACCCGCACGCCGTCGATCACCCCCACCGCCACACCGACATCGACCCTCCCCGGTTGCGTCGAGGGCCACAAGATCGATGATCTCCACGTCGGTCTGCCCAACTGGGAAATCCACGCCCGCCCGGCCAACAGCACCCAACCCCACCTGGTCACTTACACCGATGGCACCGGCTACTTCCGCTTCGACAACCTGACGCCCGGCGTGTGGACCTTCTGGGAAGTGATGAAAGAAGGCTGGCAGCCGGTGACGGCCGAAATGTTCAACGCCACCGTCCGGCCCGGCGACGACTGCATCTACATCCGCTTCAAGAACCGGCAGGCCACCCCCACCCCCACCCCCACCCGCGTCCTCACCCCCACCGCTACCGCCACCCGCGTGCCCAACGGCCTCTGGCTGCCGATCATCGAGCGGCCGGGCGGCGTCTGTGTGGAGGGCCGCCTGCAGGTCACCGTCTTCGACACCTTCTACAGCTTCCAGCTCACGCCTGACGGCAACGTGAAGACCATCCGGCCGCTGCCCTGGCAATCGCCGACGGTCTTCCGCCTCGTCAACTACAGCGGCCCTGTCACCTGGACGCAGTACCAGCCCATCTACTTCAAACAGGTCAACGGCTACGAATTCACCTATCCCGGTGGGCGCTCCGGCGAGACCTTCCGCCTCTGGGTCGAGACAGCCTGCGGCATCATCGTCGTCCAAACCGACATCGACGATCCCACGCCCACGCCAACCCCACGCCCCGCGGCCACAGCCACCCCCACCCCCTCCGCCAGTCAGGCCAACAAAGTCTACCTCCCGGCCCTGAACAGGAATCGTCCTTGACCCGCTCCTCGCCTCAGCCCTCCCGCTGACCCTCCCATTCCCACAGGTGGGGTGTATGTCCACAACGGTGAGCACGCCGTTCAGGCATACACCCCATCGTCATTTTTGCCGCTGGAATTGACCTATGCCTCGCCCACATCCACTGTGGTCCCACCTCGGGCGGCCCCCATCCCGACTCCTCGGCGCCACCGCCCTGGCTGCGCTCGTCCTGGCTGCGCTCATGCTTTTCGTCTGGACGCCGGTGCGGGCAGGCGACAACGACAAACCGCTCGAGACCACCTATTTCGGCTCCTGCCAGGACGCGGCCGGGCTTGGCATCGTCATGGCCGGGGCCGGGCTTGATGGCAAGACGAGCAGCAGCCTGAGCATCGACGTGCCGGGGACAGTCATCTCGGCCTGGGTCTACTACAACGGCGCCGACAACGGCAACCTGCCCGGCGATAACCCCAGCCTCAACAACGGCGACTTTGCCGTCACCTTCGATGGCAACCCCCTCACCGCCACGCTGGCCGGCGGCCCGGCGCTGTGGACGCCTTCCACCTGGACCTATTTGTTTCGGGTCGAGGTCACGGCGCTGGTAGCGCCGGGGCCGGGCACCTACACCCTGGGCGGGGTAGACGCCTTCGACATCTACAACAACGGCTGGGAGCTGGTGGTGCTCTACGCCGACCCCGTCCGCCGGCCCCACCTGGTGGGTCTGGCCGAGGGCTTGGACCTGGCCCAAGGGGTAGGTGCACCGCCTAGCGGGCCGGGGATCAAACCCGCCGCCTTTGTCTTCGACCCCGCACCCATCGCCCGCACGGCCAGCCTGATCACAGCCGCAGGCGGGGCCAGCGCCGGCGCCAACAATTCGATCTACTTTCAAACTGGGACGGGCGCGCCGCCGCTCACCGACATCTACGGCACCGGCTCACTGCTGGCCGCCGACCCGCTGATGAGCAATGATGGCCCGGTGTGGGACACCTACGAGGCCAGCATCACCATCCCCGCCGGCGCCACCTACCTGGCCGTCCAGCTCAGTTCCGACATGCCCAACCCCGCCAGCCTGGAGTGGATCCTGCAATCGCTGGAAATGGAGCAGGAGTGCCCCGACCTGGCCACCTGGACACCGACCCCCACCGCGACCCCCGACGAGACGCCGACCCCTACCCCAACCGCCACCGAGGGGCCGTCACCCACCCCCACCGACACCCCCACCGAGACGCCCACCCCTTCGGTCACACCTACCGCCACCGCCACCTTCACGCCTTCGCCCACCCCCACGGCCACCGCCACAGCCACCGCCACAGTCACCTTCACGCCTTCGCCCACCGCCACTGTCACCGTCACACCCGGCGCCACAGCCACCGCCACCGGCACGCCCACACCCACGCCCACCCCAACCACCTCAGCGACTGCCTCGGCGACGCCCATCCACACCATCACCCCCACACCCACCGTCACCCCCACCTCCGCCATCTGCACCAGCAACGACCCCTTCGAGCCGAACAACAGCCCGGCCCAGGCCATCGCCCTGCCGCCCGACGGCGCCCCCCACATGCTTGACTTCGGCCTGGCCAACGACCAGGACTGGTTCGTCTTCATGGCCGAGGCCAGCTCCACCTTCACCATCACCACCTCCAACCTGGGGCCTGGCACCGACACCGTCCTCTTCCTCTTCCAGCCGCCTAACTTCAACGAAGCCAATGCCATCGCCGTGAGCGATGACTTTGGCGGCACCCTCGGCAGCCAGATTGTCTGGACCGCGCCCGCCGGCGGGCCGTTCTACTTCATGATCCGCGACTTCGCCAACGTGGGCAATTGCCACACCTATCAACTCACCTTCAGCCGCAACTACCGTCTCTTCTTGCCCATCATCCTGGGGCCGCAGCCACAGCCTACAGCCACCCCCACCCCCACTTTCGGCCCCACCGCCACCCCCACCCCCACGCCGTCGCCCACGCGCACCGTCACCCCGTCGACTACGCCCACGCGCACCGCCACGGCCACGGCCATCCCCTCCGCCACCGCCACACCCACGCCCACCCGCACACCCACCGCCATCCCCACGGCCACCCCCACCCGCACACCCACGCCCACAGCCACAGCTACCTTCACCTTCACCCCCACCGCCACCCGCACGGCCACGGCCATCCCCTCCGCCACGGCCACACCCACGCCCACCCGCACCCCCACCGCCATCCCCACAGCCACCCCCACGCCAACGGCAACCTTCACCTTCACCCCCACCGCCACCCGGACGCCGACGGCCACCAACACCCCCACGCGCACAGCCACCCCCACGCCAACGGCAACCTTCACCTTCACCCCCACCGCCACCCGGACGCCGACGGCCACCAACACCCCCACACGCACAGCCACCCCCACGCCAACAACGACCTTCACCTTCACC
>JAIBAP010000047.1 GCA_019695115.1 Caldilineales bacterium
GCCATGATGGGGCCGATGTCCACGGCCGGGTGGAGCAGGAACTGGGCTATGTCTACGTCCGGCCAGCCTACCGGCGTTTCGTCCGCTATACTGGCCCCGCCCCCTGGACGAATGCGCCCGTCCAGATCCGCGAGACGCCGCCGGTGTGGCCGGCGTTCGGCAAGAGCGCCGCCACCGAGCACTGGGGCGGGTTCGTGGATGCCAATGATTTCGGGCTGGTGCTGTGGGCGCCGCAAGCCTATCCACGGATTGGCTATGTGCTGCACGACCTTCCACCCCCGGCCGAAAATTCGACGGCCTACATGAATCCGATGACGCTCATGGGTCACGAGCCGGGGACAGTCTACGAGGTCGAGGGCTATCTCTTCGCTGGCCGTTGGCAGGAGGCCCGCGCCCAAATCTACGCCCTGCGCCAGCATCGGGGCCAGATCCCCGACGTGCTGCCCGGCTTTGGAACCATCGATCTGCCCACCCCCAACGCTGTCGTCAGCGGCCTGGTCGATGTCGCCGGCTGGGCCCTGGACGACCGCGCCATCGTCAGGGTGGAGGTGCTGTTGGATGGGCAGGTGGTGGGCCAGGCAGATTATGGTCTGCCGCGGGCGGATGTCGGGGATCACTATCCCGGTTTCCCCGGCCTGCCCAACGTTGGCTTCTGGCGCCCGCTGGATACCACCGCCTTTGCCGACGGCAGTCACGTCTTGCGGGTGCGGGCGGTGGATGCCGCCAGCAACGCCGCTTTCCTTTGGCCAGAGTCCTTGCCGATTCGGATCGCAAATCCATAGTCTTGCAGTCCGTCGCTTTCTCATCACTTTCCTCACAAGGAGCTTACACCATGTCAACCCAAACACACATCCGCGAAGCTGTACAAGGCGTGCTTGCCTATTACGCCGAGCACCCGAACGAGACCATCGGCGCCGACAAGGCGGCCGTGGCCGTGATCGAAGAGGGGCTGCGCACCCGCGCGACCGGCCCCGACGGCCAGACCCTGCTTTGCGACATGCCCAAAGCCCTGGGCGGCGGCGCCGCTTTCCCCTCGCCCGGCTGGACGATGCGCGCCGCCCTGGCCAGTTGCGAGGCGGTGATGATCGCCCTGCGCGCGGCCCAGCTCGGCGTCGAACTCTCCACGCTGGAGGTGCGCGTGGGCAGCACCTCGGACGACCGCGGCATGATGGGCATGGATGACGCCGTGCCGGCCGGCCCGCTGAACATGCAGATCAGCATCCGCATCGGCGGCGATGGCGTCTCCGCCGAGACGCTGCACGAGATCGTGGCCTGGGCGCTGAAGCATTCGCCCGTGGGCGAGCCGTTGACGCGGGTGATGCCGGTCGAGTGTGCGGTGGAGATCGTCTGATCGCACGAGCGCGCCGGTTGGAACCGTGAGGCAATCATGAGATCTAGCTTCAACATTTGGCGCCACGTGTTGCCGCCGCTGGCGGCTGTTCTTCTGGTAATCGGACAGCGTTCGCCTGCAGTGCAAGCCCTTCCGCTGGCGCCCGATTCATCCATCTTCACCCAAGTCATCTATCTGCCCTTCGTGGCCGCGCCAGCGCCACCCTCCACCAGCGAGCAGTTGATCAAGGCGGCGTTGGCGCGCGGGGAGATCGACGAGGAGACGGCGCTTGTCTACAGAGTCTTCGCCGTCTTCGGCGACGAGCGGCTGCCGGCGCCCTATTGGGGCGATGATCGCCAGGTGGAGGATAGTGACATCCTGCAAGACGTTGGCGAACGTTTCGCCAGTCTGCCGGCGCCGGCGCAAGCCACCTTGCGCCCGTTCATTCTGCGCCCGCCCACACCCGGAAGCTGGCTGGAGCCGGCGACCGCTCTACCGTCACCGCTGCCCACCGTCCCCCAGGTCACCTGGGGGACGGTGAACAGCGTGAACGGCAAAGTCAAGGTCTGGTATCAACAGCGCTATGCCGGCGATGCGTCTAAAGCCGGCGACATCGCCCTGGCTCTCGACGCCATCATCTGGCCTGACCTGATCGATGACCTCAAGATGAAGGCCCCGCTTTCCGACCAGGGCTATCCCGACAACGGCGGCGATGGGCGGCTGGACATATACCTGGCGCATATCAGTAACCGCGGGGTGACGCACCCGATCGACGGCTGCAAACAGACCCCTGCCTACATCCTGATCAACAGCGACCGGCCCATCGGGGACGCCACCCACGAAGGCATCGTGCAGACCGTGGTGCACGAATTGATGCACGCCAGCCAATTCGCTTATCCGGCGCAGAAAGCGTGCAGCGAATATGATTGGCTGGCCGAGGCCACCTCCAAATGGGCCGAAGACTACGTGTACCCGCTGGCAAACAGTGAACAACCCTATCTGCCGCCTTTCCTGCAATCGCTCGACCTGCCGTTGGAAGATGACACGGACATCAGGCGACCCTATGGCGCCTATCTCTGGCCGTTCTACCTCACCCACAAGCACTCGAAAGATTTGATACCGGCGATCTGGACCCAGGTCGCCCACGCCGACAGCCTGGAAGCCATCCAGCGCAGCATCCCAGGCGGCTTCGAACAGCAATGGCCCGAGTTCACCCGACTGAACTGGAACCGGCCGCCGGTGACCGACTACCAGACCTGGGATCATGTGACCCGGCATGTCGAGGGGCGCGGCGTCCAGATCATCGATGTGGCTCTGCAAGGTGCGGGAGACAAGAGACAGGAATTAGACCTGGGCGAAGGCGTCGAGCACCTGGCAGCGACCTATTTTCACCTCAAATTCCCTGACCCGGACGTGCGCACCGTGGCTTTTTACAACGGCTATACCTTTGATCTCACCGAGCAACAGGTCGAACTCGAAGACGTCGGCCCGGTGGGATCGACGCTGGTGGCGTCGCCGCTGCCAGAAGCGGCCCGGAAGGACGCCCATCTCTGGGCCTTGATCAAGACGAAGGGGCATGACTGGCAAACCGTCGACTGGACGGACGCAGGCGATACGCCCGGCATCGTTCGCTTCTGTCGCGACGCGCCCGGTGAGGCTATCGAGGAGTTGGTGCTGATCTTCAGCAACAGCCAGTATCAGGACCGAACCGCGGCCAGTCGCAAGAAACCGGCTCATCTGGCCCCCACCCTGTGGGCTTCCAGCCTGGGCTGCTGGCAGTGGACGGGCCAGGTAACGGGCCGCCAGCCGCTCGACGGCAATGCGGTCCTCACCTTGTCGGCGCAGGTCACTTGGGAGCGCGTCGATTCCATATCCTGGCCGCTGACCGCGAATGTCGCCGGGGAATGGTTTACCCATGACGATTACGCGCCGGCTGGCAGCCTCGGCTGGCAGTTCAGCGGGGTGGACGCAGGAGGGTGCACCTGGTCGGGGGAGGGCAATATTGCTCTGAACGCCGATAACGCCTACTTTTCCACCGGAAACTATCTGCTCAGCGGCCCGGCGCAGCGAATGTATGAAGGGTATGGTGAGACATCGCCTTTGGAAGTGATAGGACAACGGCGCTGCCCCGATGGCACCGGCGGGCCTTACGGATTCCGCACTTGGTGGTTCCCCGCCTTTCCCTACAAGGAGGGGCAACCGGGCTTCCTTCCTTTCCACGCGTCACTCGACGGCCAGATCGACGACGCCACCGACCTGGACACCGGATGGGGCGTCATCCATGCCGAGTGGCAGCTGCATCCACAGGCTGAGCCATAGATGAAACCTCCTACCACCTTTTTCGCTCTGATCCTGCGCGGCGCCCTGCTGGGCGCGGTGGCGGGCGCCGTCCTGGCCGGCTTCTATGCCTTGCTGTCCCCGGCGTTGGCCGGCATCGTGCTGGCCATCACCAACAGCGCCAACGGCAAGCTCCTCGACGCCATGATCGGAGCCGGGGTTTTTACCATCTGTTCGGGGCCGTTTGCGCTGGTGTTGGGCATCCTGCCGGGGACGATCCTGGGCCTGCTGTGCGGCTTGCTCATCGCCCTGCTTGTCGCTCCCTTCGGCGGCGCCCTCTCGCACCGCGGCGCAGGCCTGATCGGGCTGCTGCTGGCGGCTGTGGTCGTCATCGCTGGCAACCTGCTGCTTGGGCCGGGCATGATCGACCCCAATCGCCCCGGCTTCGGCCGCACCTTCCCCTATCTCTTCTGGATTGCCGGCCCCAGCCTGCTGATCCTGTTCGGCCTGCCGGTGGTGGGCTGGCTGTTGCAGCAGGATTTGGGGCCGTTTCTGCGCCGCCGGTGACGAAAGCGCGTGCAGAGGACACCCATGAACGACCTGATCTCAGAACGACTCGCCCCCAACCTTGTCGGCGACCTCACCAACGGCGCCGTTCAACCACAGATCGCGCGGCTGGCGCTGCAAGTGGATGTCTCCACGCCGCGTGCGTTATCCTGGCTCATGGCGCAAGCATGACCTGGGCAGAAGGAGGATCAGATGAACCATCGAATTCTCAAGGCGGCCAGCAAGTTCCTTTTGGCGCTTGCTGGCATTGCGATCGGCGCGATGTCGGGGCCTGTGATCGCCAACGAGCCTGCAACCACGCCGCTCGCCAACCCTATCGTCGATCTTGGCACGCTTGGCGGCCTGGAGAGCATCGCCTACGGCGTCAACAATGGCGGCCAGGTGGTGGGCGCAGCCGACACGATCGGCGGTGCGCGCCACGCTTTCCGCTGGCAGGCAGGCGCCATGACCGATCTGGGCACGCTCGGCGGCGCCAACAGCGTCGCCTACGACATCAACGACGCCGGCCAGGTGGTGGGCGCGGCTGACACGATCAGCGGCGCGCAGCATGCCTTCTTCTGGCAAAACGGTGTGATGAGCGATTTGGGGACATTGGGCGGGGCGAACAGCGTCGCCTACGGGATCAACGACGCCGGCCAGGTCGTTGGCTCGGCCGACACCGCCGTCCGCACTCAGCACGCTTTCCTCTGGCAGAACGGGGCCATGACTGACCTCAATGACCTGCTGCCGGCCATCACGCTCTGGAAGCTGACGGCGGCGCACAGTATCAGCGCGGCCGGTGGGATCACGGGCGTCGGCACGGCGCAAGGTCGGGCGCGCGCCTTCCTCATGGATGCGAATACGGGCGCGGTCAAGCTGGCGGGGCTGACCTTAGTCGAGGATCGGATCGTGGTGATCGACGATGATCGAGTGCGTATCTTCGACCGGGACCGCGCCCAGCAGGGCGCCGATATCCCCGCCGACGGCCGCGCTTACCTCACCATCTTTGTCAGCGCGCTGGACGACCGCGTGATCGTCGCCGACCAGGCCATCGGCGCCAGCGTCGGTTCGGTGCACATCTTCGATTCGGCCCGCGTGCAGCAGGGTGCCAACATTCCGACGACCGGCCCGGCGGCGGTTTCCCTCGTCGAACGCCGCCTCATCGTGGCCGACGATGCCATGGTGCGCATTTTCGACCTGAATCGCACCCAGCTTGGCGCGGCCATCGCCACGGACGGCCGCCCCCGCCTGCTCACGACTCACAACCGCATCGCCATCCTCGACGATGTTCAGGCGCGCATTTTTGATCTGGATGGCGTACAAATGGGCGCCGCCATCCCCACAACCGGCATCGCCTTTGCCGTCGCGGCCGGCAACCGCCTTCTCGTCCTAGATGACGCCGAGGTGCGCGTCTTCGGCCTGAACGGCGACCCACTGGGCAGCGCTATCCCCACGGCCGGGCGCGCCGGCATCGACACGGTGGAGGGCCGCATCGTTGTCACTGACAACGAGAAAGTGCGCCTCTTCGACCTGAATCGCGGGCAGAAGGGCGCCGCCATCCCCACCGCCGGCCGGGCGGATATCAAAGTCATCGCTGACCGCATTGTGGTGACGGACGACGCGGCGGTGCGCATCTTCGATGGAGACGGCGTGCAGCAGGGCGCCGCCATCCCCACGTCGAGTCGGGCCTGGATCACGACGACTGACGCCCGCATCGTGGTTGCTGACAACAATGCGGTGCGGATTTTCGATCTGAACCGGGTGCAGCAGGGCGCAGCGATCCCGACGGTGGGTCCGGGCGCCACCATCGACACGGTCGCCGACCGCATCATCGTCACCGACAACAATGACGTGCGCATCTTCGACCTGGATCGTGTGCAGCAGGGCGCCGCCATCGCGTTGACCGGCCCGCCCTACATCGCCACGGTCGCCGACCGCATCGTGGTGCTGGACAACGCCGGGGTGCGCATCTTCGACCTGAACCGGGTGCAGCAAGGCGCCAACATCGCCACGGCCGGCCGCGGCGCAGCCATCACCATGAGCAACCGCATTGTTGTGGCGGACGCGGCGGGCGCGCGCATCTTCGACCTGAACCGGGTGCAGCAGGGCGCCGACATCGCCACCGCCAGCTTCCCCGGCGTCGCGACCACGGAGAATCGCATTATCGTGGTGGACGGCGCCGATGTGCGCGTCTTCGACCTGAACCGCATCCAGCAGGGCGCAGCCATCCCCTTCACCGGTTTCGCTCCCGACATCATGACCACTGAGCGTCGGATCGTGATCAGCGACGACCTATCCGTGCGCATCTTCGATTTGAACGGGGTGCAGCTAGGTGCGGCCATCCCCACGGCCGGCCGACCGGCCGCGCGCATCGCTGTCGAAGGGCGCATCAGCGTCGTGGATGACGCCGACGTGCGCATCTTCGACCCCGATCGCACCCAACAGGGCGCGGCCATCCCGACCACCGGCGCGACCGCCATCGCCGACACCATGTTCTTCGGCGACCTCGACAGCGCCGGCTACGACCTCAACGACGCCGGCCAGGTGGTAGGCTTTGGCCGCGGCCACGGCCAGGAGCAGCTCGCGTTTCGGTGGCAGGCCGGCGTGCTGACGGGGCTGGGCACGCTGGATGGCAAGCATAGCGTGGCGACGTCAATCAACAGCACGGGGCGGGTCGTCGGCTACTCGACTCCCTTCGACGGCGGGCAGCACGCCTTCTGCTGGCAGGATGGCGTCATGACCGATCTCAACAGCCTGTTGGCCGTGGCGTCACCGTGGACGCTGACGCAGGCGTGGGGCATCAATGGCGACGGGCGCGTCGTCGGCGTTGGCGTCATCGGCGGCCGCTCGCGGGCGTTTCTATCCTCGTGCGAGCCGCAAGCTCCGTCCCTCTACCTGCCCTGGTTGCTGCGCCTGTCGCACTCCCCGTTAGCGGTGGCGCAGGACGCGGCGCATGGCCCCGTGGTGGCGCCGCAGACAACTTTCGTGGCGCCGGTCGTGCAGGATAGTTGGATTGACGCTACCCAGCCCAGCAGCAACTTCGGCGCTGACGCCAGCCTGCACGTGGGGCAAGTCATGGACCCGGCCACGGGTCTGCTGGGCGAGCGGCAAACGTTGGTGCGCTTCGACCTGTCAGGGTTGCCGGACGGCGCCACCATCGTCAATGCCACCCTGCAGCTCTACCAGACGACAGCCTCCGGCTTCGACGCCTACCAGATACGCCCCGACGCGGCCACGGCCGGCTGGCAGGAAGCAACCGTCACCTGGAACAACCGGCCGCCGAACCCCAACCTGGGCGATCCGGCCGTCACGCTCGATTATGCCACCGGCTGGAAGCAATGGGATGTCACCCAGATCGTGCAAAGTTGGCACATCGGCGGAGCGGCAAACTTCGGTATCATCCTGGTGGGCCTCAACTTCGCCGGCATCCCGTCGACCGAGCGCATCTTCAGCGCGCGCGAAGCGCCCGGCCATCCTCCCCAGCTGACCATCGTCTACGAGGGAGGCGCAACCGCTACGCCCACGCATACGCCGACCGCCATGCCGACGGCCACGCCCACGCGCACGCCGACGGCCACGCGCACGCCGACGGCCACACACACGCCGACGGCCACGCGCACGCCGACAGCCACGCGCACGCCGATAGCCACGCCCACACATACGCCGACAGCCACGCCCACACATACGCCGACAGCCACGCCCACACACACGCCGACGGCCACGCCCACATACACGCCGACGGCCACGCGCACATACACGCCGACGGCCACGCCCACGCCGACAGCCACGCCCACAAATACGCCGACAGCCACGCCCACCCTGATCCCGGTCGTCACGCTCCTACCCTTCATCTTCCACCCATTGCCGCCTGCACCGGTCGATAAGATCCTGACCAATGCGGTCGTGTTCCCGCACGCCCGCGTGACACAGGGCCTCGACGAGGACATCAGCGGCAGCGTGTTCTACGACAAGATCGCCGGCAAGGACACCCTGGCGCGCTTCTGGGCGCACACGACGATGTGGGATCTCAAGCTGAACAGCGCCGCCTGCGAGGTCTACTGGTGGAACGGTTCCCAGGACGTGCTGCTGAACACCGTGCCGGCGGTGTTCACTCACCCCTGGGTCTATCTGGCCAACTGGTACCCGTCCGATTACGGCCGCTTCGACTGCTGGATCCCTGGTCAGACCCTGGCCAACAACGGCTGGTACAGGTTCCGGGCCATCCTCAACACCTCCGACGGCTGGAGCTGGAGGAGCTGGCTGGGCGGCTACCGCTATTTCCTGCCCACCTCCGACTATTTCGGCCTGTTCCTCTTCCCGGCTTTCAAGGTCCCGGCCGTGGAGCCAGATGCACATGCCTCTCTCAGCCCATCCGAACTGGCCCACCTCACCGGCATCACCCTACAGACCGCCCAGCGCGAGTGGCCGCTGCGGGCGGGCATCGAAGCGATCAAGCTGGATGGCTCCAACCCGCACACAGCCGGACTGCGCTACTACCTGTCGCCCAATCCCTACGCCTGCACCCTCTTCGAGGCGCAAACCAACGTCAACGGCTGGAGCCTGTGCGACCTCAACATCCTCGGCGAAGGCAACCGGCAGCTCAGCCTGTTCAACCTCTGGGCGTGGTGGGCGCGGGTCTATCTGCTCAAGAACGTGGAAAGCCTGCATTGGGGCGAGGTGGCCACGCCGTACAATGCGAGGGTTGGCGGTGTGGCGTGCTTCCAGCGGCTGGGCTGGCAGTCCATCAGCCTGATCGACATGGACGGCTACGTACTGATCCAGGAGGTGAGCCACTGTATGGGGTTGGTGTTCAAAGGGCCCCATGCAAATCCCAATGACCCTGCCCATGCCTCCACCGGCGACATCTGGATGTGGGGCGTCCAGCCGATGGTCAATTTCCGCACCCAGGCCGATGAGTCGGCGGTCGAGTCGGTGATGAACGGCGGCATCTACCGGGCGGACGACCAGTCCATGATGGAAGGCTTCGAGTGGAACCGGCTGCGCGGCATCTTCCTGGGCAGCGACCCCTGCGCCGGGGGCTGCGCGGCCGCAAGCGCGAGCCAGGCGCCGGACGGCGGCGGTGAGCGTTTCTTCCTCTCCGGCAGCCTGGATCGGCAGGATCACTGGACGACCGCGCTCTCGATGGTCATCACCCAGCCTGTACCGCTGTCGCCGACGCCGGCCACGGGCGCATACGCGGTGGTGGTGCTGGATGACAGCAACCACGAGCTGGCCCGCAGCCCCTTCGATGTGGACTTCGAGATGACCCACGACCGCTTGGCCGAGCAGCTACCCTTCAACTTCACCGTCCCTTATCCGACCGGCGCCGCCAAAGTGCGCGTCGTCCACGAGGCGGCGGTGCTGGCCGAGCTGACGCCGCCCGCCCGCGGGCCCCAGGTCGCGTTCCAAACGCTGAACGCGACCAGTGACGAGGTGCAGACGGCCTGGATCGGCAACCATCCGGACGCCGCGGCGCTGACCTACGCCCTCTACTTCTCGCCCGACGACGGCGTCACGCGGCTGCCGATTGCCACGGCGTTGACCGCTTCCTCCTACACCTGGCCCACGGCGCTGGCGCAGGGCACGACGCAAGGTCGGCTGATCGTGGTCGCCAGCGATGGCTTCCACACTGCCGAGGCGACCTCAGCCCGCTTCAGCATCCCGCGCAAGCCGCCCGCAGCCTGGATATCCGAGCCGGCGACGGGCCGCCAGGGGCCGGCCGATGGCGGCGAGCACTTCACGCAGCCGATCACGCCGACGGTGACGACGCTCGTGGCGGGGCAGCCCATCCAACTCCGGGGCAGCGGTTTCGACCTCAACGACGGCGCCCTCGACGGCGCCGGCCTGCGCTGGGCCTCGGACCGGCAGGGGCCGCTAGGCATCGGCCAGCAGTTGACGACCACCCTGGAGTCCGGCGTCCACACGCTCTTCCTTCAGGCTGTCAATTCCGCCGGCATGATCGGCAGCGACCAGGTGACGGTGACGGTGCAGGCTGACGCCGATGGCGACGGCCTGCCCGACCCGTATGAGGACGCCCGGGCCTGTCTGAACCGCGCGGATGCAGCCGATGCACAAGGGGATCAGGACAACGATGCTCTGCTGGCGTTGCAGGAATTCCATCTCGGCGCGCAGCCGTGCCTGGCCGACACGGATGGCGACGGCTACGCCGACGGCGCCGAGGTCATGGCCGGCAGCAACCCGCTCGACCCCCAAAGCACGCCGCTGCCAGCGCTGGCGCAGGGGCCGGCGACGCTGCGTCTGGTTGGCTGCGGCACGCTGCCGCCGCCGGCGGCGCAGACGATCGTGGTGCAGAACCTCAGCGCAACCCCGTATACTGCATCGGCCGACGCGACCTGGCTGCACGCGGCGCCGAATCCTGATGGCAGTCTGCAAGTGACCGCGACCTGCGCCGGCGTCCCCGGCGACGCTGCCGGGACGATCCTGCTGACCGCCGCAGGTCGCCAGCCGTGGCGGATGGCGGTGCAGCTCGAGTTTGGCAGGGAGCGCCTGTACCTGCCCCGCCTCCTCCCCGGCGCTCACTGACGCAGAAGGTGCGGCTGTTGGCCGAGCAAGGCGGTCTGCGCCGACACGGCCTGGCTGCACGAACGGCTGATGGCGCGCAAGCGAAGATGAAACCATGATCGACGAACCCAAGAACCCTACCCACGCTCCCCCCGCCACCTGCCCATCCTGCGGCGCGCCCGCGCAGGGCAAGTTCTGCAGCGAATGCGGCGCGGCCCTGACCGAGCCGCCTGCCAACCCCTACCTGCTCTTCGTCGATTCCTTCTTCAGGGTGGGCGAGTTCCGGCGCTATGCGGGGATGTACGGGCGGATCCTGCGTTCGCCCACTCGCGCCACCCTGGACCTGTTCGAGACCTGCACCCTGCCCGACGCCCTCCGCTTCCTGGAGTACAGCGTCGGCATCCTCGTCCTCCTCTTCCTCTCCCGCGTCCTGGTCGTGCCGGGCGACCTGCTCTCCGGCTTCGTCACCAACCTCTACTTCGTGCTGGCGCAGTCGGTCGGCCTGCTATTGCACTACCGGTTGGCCGTGGTCTGGGTCAAGGAGCGGAAGTTCGCCGAGTTCATGCGTCTGGCCGCCCTTTTCTACGGCTTCACCCTGCCGATCAGCGGCCTCTTCCAGGCGGTCAGCCTCAGCCACCGCACCGCCGGCAACATCCTCTTCCTCGTCTTCACCGTGCCGCTCCTGGTCTATGCCGTCCGCGTCTGGAAGCGTTTCTGGGGCCTGGCGGCCTGGGCCGTCTTCCTGCTCTTGTTCTTCAGCTCGCTCGTGGGCGCGCTGGTCGGGCTGGTTTTTATCATCCTGGTCGGCCTGCTGTTTGGCGGCCCGACGCAGTGACATCTCGAACACCATCGACGCGACGGCTTCCCTCATCCTGGCGCCCTGTCGCCGGCAAGGCTGCGGGCGATCTCACCTGGGATCGCCCGCAACCTTTCTGCTGGACGCTGCTCACTTCATGGCGTTGGCGATTCACTTCTGAACAACTTGTGTGACCCAGGCAATGAAGTTGGTGGTGCTGTCGCCGCTGCGCTCGGCCATGACATGGCCCTGGCCCCAGACGGTGGTGAATTCGACATCTTGCACCCTGGCATCGTTCTTCAGCGCCAGCGCCAGGTTGATCTCGACCGTGTTGGCGGTGTCGCCCTGCTTGATCCCGGTGTTGATCCGCCAGTGCTCCGCCACCGTCGATGTCTGATAGCCTGCGTAGTAGGGCAGCAGGTAGACCATGGGATTGTACGCGTCCATGCGCTGCTGGATGCTGTGGCCGAGTTTGTCGAGCGCCTGCAAATCGGTGGCGTAGGCATCCACATAGGCAGCATCCCAGTCCGCGTATTGGGCATACGCGGACTGGTTCTGGGCGAGGAGGCCGGTCAGGACGGCGTCGAAGTGCAGGGCATCGCTCTTGTCGTTGCCGAAGGCGTCGTTTTCAGCCGCGCTGCGATCCAGACTATCGAATGCGCCCACGCTTTTGGATGGGGTCTTTTGGCTATTGACGAAGCCGGCGAGGCTGGTGATCGCGGCGGTGTTGGTGGCGGCATCGTAGACCAGCCATTGCCCATCCTTGTTCAGGGCATCGATGTATTCCTGCACCGTCTGATACGTCGTTGCTGTCGCCGGCGAGGCATTGGCGCCACCGGGCATCGCTCCCGCGGGCGGCGTTCCCTCTGGCAGCGCCCCCGCCGGGGGCATGCTGCCCCGCATACCGCCCGGCATACCGCCCGGCCCCATCGGCCCACCGGCAGTCTGGGTATACGGGAAGGTCGTATCCGCCAGGAAGTTGTTCAACGATGTTTCGACCGTCTGCACCAGGTAGTCATAGTAACTCCCGGCGGCGTAGATGCCCGTCTCCGATGGCTCCAGGACGAGGACGTTGCCGTTTTCGTCCTGGAGGCCGAGCTGGTTGATGTAGTCGGCGTAAGCCGTGGCCAGGTCTTTCGACAGCGCCGACGTGAAGCCGTCCTCGGCCCGCGTCCCGGTGCTGGCGTATTGACCCATGTTCCATTCGTAGGCCGCGTCCGCATAATCCAGGCTGGTGATCGGGCACCAGGCCATGACGCCGTTGACAGCATCGCTGATCGGCTGGCCGTTGGCGTCGACCATGGCCGCGCCGATGGACTCCAGGTAGGGAGCGTAGAGTTCGCTGTCGCCGCTAGCGCCGATCACCGAACTTTGGGCGCCGCCGCCGCTCATGCCGAACACGAAGACGCTGTCTGTGTTGCCGGGCAGCACGCCTTTGTTGTAGCGGATGAAGCGTAGGGCCGCTTTGAAATCGGTCACGCCCCACGGCGCCCCGCCACCGTAGATCAAGGCGCCGCTGGCATCATAGCCGTTCGATTTGCCGCGCAGACCGGCATCCACGTAGATGAAGCCGGCTTCCAGATAGCTGGCAACCCCGGCATAGTCGTAGGCTGTGGGCGCCGGATGCGCCGAATAGCCTGGCGTGTCGATCGGGAATACCACGGGAGCTGTCTTGGCCGTAAAGCCATTGACCGCACCGTCCGCATTGGGGGTGACAGTGTAGGTTCCGTCGCCGTTGGCTGTGGCCCTCACAAAGGCGCCGGGGACATAGATCCCCAGCGTCTCGTAGTCCGGCGCCTCCGGTTTGGCGACATACGTGACGCCGATTTGCCAATAGACGTCGTTCGTGGCGTCATATTGCCAGGCCGAGTTGTCGAAGCTGAGTGCAGCGGCGCCGGCGTCAGCCGTGGTCGCCTCTGTTGTTGGCGCCTGGCTTTCTGCGGGTGTCGCTGCCGGTTGGGCAGCCGCCGTGGTGGGCTTCGCTGACGCTGGCGCCGGCGTCGCCGCGGCAGTTGGAGCCGGCGTCGGCGTGCCGGCGCAGCCGGCGATCAGGCTCGCCACCAGTAACCAGACGAGGCCGAGTACAACTTGATACTTTTTGCTACGATTGGACATTCTTTGCTTCTCCTTTTGGATTCGATTGCAGGTTCGATCCACCGCAGATAAGGTGGGCGTGGATCACCTTCTCACGATAGACCATCGTTTTCCGCCTGTGGTTAACGATGGCCTAAATATCCTTAAATCGAACTTAAATACCGACCCAGTGGGGCCGATGGGGTGCTATAATCCTCCGGGTAGACGCCAGGCACAGAAACCAGACCATGCCCAAGATCCTGCTCATCGAAGACGACCGTTTGATTGCCGAGTCCCTCGTCCGCACCCTGCGCCGGCTGGGGTACGAGGTGTGTCATGCTGCCGACGGCGCCGCCGGGCTTAGGCTCGCCCTGAGCGAAAAGCCCGACCTGGTGATCCTCGACCTCATGCTCCCCGGCCTGAACGGTTGGGAGGTCTGCAAGCGCATCCGCCGCGAGAGCGTCGTGCCCATCCTGATGCTGACGGCCCTGAACGAGGAGACCGATCGCATTTTGGGCCTGGAACTGGGCGCCGACGACTATGTGACCAAGCCCTTCAGCAGCCGCGAACTGGCGGCGCGCATCAAGGCCATGCTCCGCCGGGTCGAGTTTGACGCCGCGCAAGCGCGAGACAAGAAAGTGCTCGCCTTCGGGAACCTGCAGATCGACCTGGTGGGCAGGCAAGTGTTCAAGGGCGGTCAGGGGTTGCGCCTACGCTACAAGGAGTTCGAGCTGCTCAGCCTGCTGGCGAGCCGCGCCGGCGAGGTTGTCACCCGCGCCGAGATTTTCGACAAAGTCTGGGGCACCGATTGGCTGGGGGATATGCGGACGCTAGAGGTGCATATCCGCTGGCTGCGCGAGAAACTCGAAGACGACCCGCATGATCCATTCTACATCCAGACGGTGCGGAGCGTCGGCTATCGCTTCAACCCTGCGGAAGTGACATGAAGCTGCGACTCGCCGCCAGCATTCGCACGCGGCTGCTCCTCAGCAACGCCCTCATCATCCTGATCGGTCTGGCTGCGCTCACCCTGTTCGCAGGCCGACAGATCGAGCGCGCCATCCGCGCCGACGCCGAGCAACAGCTCAAAGACCAGGTGCGCCTGCTCGCTCGCAGCATAGGCGACCAGATCCAGGGCGCCGATCTCGATCAGGCCACGCCGGAGGCTATCGACGCGCTGCTCAAGAGCTATGCCGGCCAGGTCGAGGGCGTGCTGACCCTCTACTTGCCGAACGACCCGCGCACGCCGGAGTCGCCGCCTGCCGAGCGCGGCCGTCCGAATTTTCCGGATCTGCCCGAGCTGGAGACGGCCATGAACGGGGAGACGGTGGTAGCGCACCGCCCGGATGCAGCGGGCCAAGACGTACTTTATACGGCGGCGCGGCTCGAATATCGCGGCCAGCTCATTGCCGGCCTGCTGCAACTCGCCGTACCGGCCGCCAGACTCCAGGCTCAGGTGCGGCGGAGCTGGGCGGCGCTGGCCCTCAGCTTCCTCCTGCTCACGACCCTGGCCCTGGCCGCGGCCTTGTGGTCGGCGCGCTCCCTGACCCGGCCCCTGCTGGCGCTGCGCGATGCGGCCCTGCGCCTGTCGCAGGGTGATCTGTCCTATCGTATCCCGCACCCCGGCCAGGACGAGACCGGACAGGTCGCGCACGCCTTCAACCAGATGGCGCAAGAGGTGCAGAGCATGTTGGAGGAACAGCGCGCGTTTGCGCGCAACACCTCGCATGAACTGCGCACCCCGCTCACCGCCCTGCGCCTGCGCACCGAAGCCCTCCGTTACGACGCGCTCGACCCGGAGACAACCCGGCGTTATATCGAGGAGATCGACGACGAGATCGTTCATTTGGGCAATCTCGTCGGCGATGTGACGTTGCTTTCCCGTTTTGACGCCGGGCGCGCGGAATTAGGGCAGGACGAGATCGACCTGGGCCGGCTGGCCGCGGTCTTGTGCGCCCAATTGGAGCCGCTGGCGCGGGAGCGCCAGGTCGAATTCACACTGGACGGGTGTGACCAGCCGCTCCTGGTTCGCGCCGGGCTTACCCATCTCACCGTGGTTCTGCGCAACCTGCTGGACAATGCCCTCAAATACACCCCCTCTGGCGGCAAGGTCTCCTGCACGCTCTCGCGGACGGCTGGCGGCGTCGAAATCCGCGTCCAGGATTCGGGACAAGGCATTGCCGAGGAGGATTTGCCGCACATTTTCGAACGTTTCTATCGCGCGGACCCGGCGCATGGCCGCGAGATCCCCGGCATTGGGCTGGGGTTGGCGTTGGTCAAGTCCATCGTCGATGCCTACGGCGGGCAGATTCGGGTAGCCAGCGCCGGCGTGGGCTACGGCACGACGGTCACGCTCCTGTGGCCCGTCGCCTAGAAGCCCGGCGGCGGGGGTGAGAACGCGACCGGCGAACCGGTGAAGGCTCTGCAGCGCCCTATCCAGGCTGACCATCGTGTTGCCGCTGGCGGTCGGCCTCTGCTACACTACCGGCTGGCCGCGGGCCGTGTCAAGGGGCGAACCTTCGTCGACTCGGTTTGCGCATCCTCTCGCCATCAGGGACCTCCATGCCAATGTCACCGATTCAGGCCGAGATCACGGCCAGGCAAGAGGAGCAGATCAGCGGGACACAGGTTTCCTCGACGCCCGCCCCCCTCGCTGGCCGCGGGCCATCCTCTCGCTGGAGATGGCCGGGGAGAGGCTTTTCCGGCTGCTGGCGGGGATGCAGCTCGACGGGCTGGTGTTCAACTGTCGCGGCCCGGCCCCGGCGGTGGCCTTCGCCTCGGCCTTTGCCGGCGTGATGTTGGAGGTTTGATCGGCTTTCACGCCAACCGCGGCGCCAGGACCCTCTGCCGATGTCTATCCCCCAGCTTCTGCACATCCAACTCTTCGGCGTGTTGCGCGCGGAGCGCGACGGCCAGCCCGTGGCCTTTCCTCGGCGCAAGGCCGAGGCGCTGCTGGCCTATCTGCTCCTGCACCCCGGCCCTCATCCGCGCGAGCAGATCGCCGCTCTCTTCTGGGGCGACGGCGATGGCGCCGACGCGCGCCGCGCCCTGCGCGTCACCCTCAGCGATCTGCGTAAGGCGTTGGGCGAGGGCGCGCTGATCGGTGACCGCGACACGCTGGCCTTGAACCCTGCGGCCGTCGCCGAAGCCGACGTCTGGCGCTTTACCGAGTTGCTATGCAGACCCCATGCCGCCGCCACCGCGGACCTGCTGGCCGGCCTGGCGCTTTATCACGGCGACCTGCTGGAAACGCTGTACGACGAGTGGGTCGCGCCCCTGCGCCAACAGTTCCGGGCGGCGTGGCTGGCGGCGCTGCTCCTGCTGGTCGAACGCTACCGGGCGGCGGGCGACTATGCCAACGCCATCGCTCAGGCTCGCCGTCTGTTGCAGAGCGAACCGGCCCACGAGACCGCCCATCAGCACCTCATCTTCTGCCTGGCCGCCGGCGGCGCGCCGGAGGCCGCGCTGCAACAGGTCGAAGCATGTCGCCAGGCGTTGCGCCAACACCTGGACGCCGACCTCTCCGCCGAAACCCAGGCCCTGGCCGCCAGTATCCGCAGACGTCGTTCGGATGTCGCCGGTCGTCTGACCAACCTGCCCCGCCCCCTCACCAGCTTCATTGGCCGCGAGGCGGAGTTGGAGCAGATCGAGACCCTGTTGGCGCAGACCCGCCTGCTGACCCTGACCGGGCCGGGGGGCAGCGGCAAGACCCGCCTGGCCATCCAGACGGCGGACGAGGCGGCGCACAATTACCCCGGCGGCGTCTGGTGGGTTGACCTGGCGTCGCTGCTCGAGCCAGAACTGGCGGCGGCGGTGATTGCCCGCACGCTTGGCGTCAGGGAGCGGGGCGACGAGGGCCTGCTTGCGCAGATTGCGGCCCAGATCGGCGCCCAACGACTGCTGCTGGCGCTGGACAACTGCGAGCATCTGCAGGCTGTCTGCGCCCAGACAGTCGAGTTTCTGTTGGGCCACTGCCCCGGGCTGACTGTGCTCGCCACCAGCCGCGAGCCGCTCGATCTGCCGGGCGAGGTGGTCTGGGAAACGCCGGCGCTGCCCACGCCGCCAGACAGCGGCGACCTGCGCACGTTGCGTCAGAACGAATCGCTGCGCCTCTTTGCGGAACGGGCGCGGCTGGCCAACGGCGGCTTCGAACTCGACGGGCGCAACCTCGCTGCCGTCGCCGCCATCTGTCGCCGCTTGCAGGGCATCCCCCTGGCCATCGAACTGGCGGCGGCGCAGCTGGATCGCCTGACGCCGGCGGAGGTGCAACAGCGGCTGCAGCAGACGCCTGGCGCCGCTGCTCCGCCCGCCGCCGCTGCGGTTTCCAGCCGTCAGGCCACGCTGCACGCCGCCATGCAGTGGAGCTTTGGCCTGCTGACGCCGGTTCACCAGCTGCTCTTGCACCGGCTGGCCATTTTCGACGGCGGTTGCGACCTGACTGCGGCCAGCGTGGTGGCTGGCGGCTACGCCGAGCCGCAAGCGCCGTTGACCGTCGCCGCCGGGCCGAACGGGCTTGACCCCCTGCCGGTGACCGGGGAGATGGTGACGCGGCAGGCGCTGGAAAACCTGGCGCGCAAGGGGCTGGTGCAAATTCAACGCCTGGAAAGCGGGACGCGCTTCGGCCTTCTCGATACGCTGGCGGATTTCTTGCGCGCGCAGTGCCAGGGGACAGACGAATGGAAGCGCCTAGCGCCGGCGCACGCCTGCTTCTACTTCGAGCGACTTCAGACAGGGTGGCCGGCCATGTATTCGGAGCGTGAACCGGCTGTGCTCGACCAGATCGAGCGAGAGATGGCTAACCTGCGCCGCGCCTGGCGCTGGCAAATCGAGGCCGACGACTGGCAGGCGCCGCCCCAGGCGATCAGCCTGCAGGCCCGCTTCTGGTTGGTGCGCGGGCACTATGCCGAGAGCCGCCTGATCATACAGGCGCTGCTGGCGCATCCGGCTCTGCCCAGTCTGCATCCGGCCCGGCCCGAGCTGCTCAACAGCCTGGGTCTGACCGAATGGCAGAGCGGCCAGACCACCCTGGCCGGGCGCTATTTCGAGGCCGCGCTGGCTGCCTTCCTGGCGCTGGACCTGCACCAGAATGCAGCCATGACCAGCATCAACTTGGGTGGGTTGTACGTGGACGAAGAAAAGTTCGCCCCTGCCCAGGGCTATCTGGAGCAGGGACTGGCCTGGGCGCGGGAGTTGGGCTACGAACGGGCGCTGGCTATCGGCCTGAACAACCTGGCCCTGCTACTGACCGAGCAGGGGCAGCTCGCCCGCGCCCGCGACCTGCTGGCGGAGTGCCTGGCGCTGCGTCACAAGCTGGGCGACCAGCGCGGGTTGGGGATCAGCCTGAACAACCTGGCCGACGTCGAGATGGCGGCGGGGCGCTTCGACGCCGCCCGCCAGCTCTATGCTGAGAGTCTCGACCTCCGCGCCCGCCTGGGCGACCGCCGCGGCGCCCTGATCCCGGCGCTGAACATCGTGCGGCTGCTGCGCCAGGCGGGCCAGTGGCAGGCGGCGGCCGGTCTTCTCGGCTTTGCGGATGCGACGCTGGCGCAGTTGGGCATCCGCCTGGCGGCCGATGCGCAGCGAGAGCGGGAGGAGTCAGCGGCGGCGGCGCTGGCTGGGCTGGGGCCGGCCGCGTTCGAGCGGGCGCACGCGGTTGGCCGCGGCCTCACCCTGCAGACGGTCAGCGCCTGGCTGATCGAGCAGCAGCCGTCGGCGCCGCGCCGCAGCCCGGCCGCCGACTGAGTTCAGCGCCGCAGGCTGCGCCACGCCTGCACCTGGCGGCTTTGGCTGTCGAAATTGACGCCGACGAGGGTAATGGGGCGGGCATCGAGGCCAAACTTGCCGGCGTACTCCTCGGCGGCGATCTGCGCCAGCGCAGCCTCGGCGCTGCCGTCCAGCTTGAACTCGAAGATGTAGAGATGATCGGGCAGGCTGACGACGGCGTCCATGCGGCCGCGGTTGGTGCGCACCTCCACGTCAATCGCCGTTCCCATCAGCTTCAAGATCAGGTAGAAGATCGTCTGGTAATACTTCTCCTGCCTGATTTGAATGTCGTAGGGCACGTTGGCGAAGAAGACGCTGAGGATGGCGAAGAAGCCTTCCAGGTCGTGGCTTTCGAGGGCCGTGATCAGCTTCCACAGCGCATTGTCGTTGACGCTGCGTTCCTGCGCGTTGAACTCGGCCAGCAGGTAGGCGATGAAGGCCTCTTCGACTTCGAAATTGGGATAGCCCAGGGTGTAGACGCGGCGGGTCGGCTCGTAACCTTTGATCGTCAGATAGCCGGTCTGGAAGAGCAGCGGCAGGATCGAGAGGCTTTCGATCTCGTAGGTGCTGAAAGCCAGCTCGCGCACGCGCAGCTCTTCCAGTTCAGGTACGTCATAGGCGCCGGCTTTGAGCAGTTGAAGCAGGAACGTCGGCGTGCCCGTCTCGAACCAATAGTTGGCAAAACGCTGCTTGGCCAGAAACTGGAGCGTCGAAAAGGGGTTGTAGACGTTGGGACAGCCGGCGACAAAGCAGTAGCCGTTGTACCAGCGCCGAAGTTGGGCCATGATCTCGTCAGGCTGGCTGCCCTGCGCTGAGGCGATCACAGCGATGTGTTCCTGAAAATGGCTCTGCACCTCGTCCTCGGTCAGGCCCAACAGCGTGGCAAAGCGCGCGTCCGCCGTCAGATCGTCGAGGTTGTTCATGCCGGAGAAGATGCCGACGCGGCTGAATTTGCTGACGCCGGTGATGAAGACGAAGCGTAGATAGGCGTCCAGCGACTTGATCGTGGTGTAGAAACCCCTCAGAGTGTCGCGGATCGCCCGGGCCGTGGGCAGGTCGGCGATGTTGTCGAGGATCGGCTTGTCGTATTCGTCAATCAGGACGACGACCTGGCGTTCCCGCGCCAGGCGCAGGATCAGCTCGCTAAAGAGCGCATCGAACGGCCCGTCGGCCAGGCCGACGCCGTACTCCTGGCCGATCTGCCGGGTGTGACGACCGATGGCGTCTTTCAGCTCGTCGGCGCTGCCGATTTGATAGCGACTGAAGTCAATGTGCACGACCGGATGAGGCTGCCAGGCGTAGTCGCTGCCGGTGATCCACAGGCCCTGGAACAACTCGCGTTGGCCGCGGAACAGCTCGTTCAGCGTGGAGACGAGCAGGCTCTTGCCGAAGCGCCGCGGGCGCGCCAGGAAATAGGCGCCCTTGTTGTAGCGCACCAGTTCGTAGATGACGCGGGTCTTGTCCACATAGACAAACCCCCCGGCGATGATGTCGCGAAAGGTGTAGGCGCTGGCCTGCACGGGCCTAAGCATGGCGGCTTCCATCCTTGAACGTTGGTGGTGGCTTGCGACTTCCCACGCCTCGATCATACAAGCAGCGTGCGGGTGTGTCAACAACCTGGGCGGTCACGGAGTCTTGTAGCGTTTTTGTAACGGTCGTCGCGTAGGATGGGGCCATTGCTTTGCACCGAAGCCTGTTTTGCGCAACTTATCTTTGCTGGGGCGCTGCCGTGGGGCGACGTCCCGCTGTTTTCGGCTAGAGAATGGACACTGATTTCGAGGAGCGTTTGCCATGGCTCTTGACGTCACCCTGATCACCGACGACCCTCGCCAACTGCCGCCGGACTACGGCCGGCTGGTGGATGCGCAGCAGCCGTTACCGGCGGGGGTGCGCTTCTTCGAGGAGCGCAAGACCTGGCGCGGGCTGGGGAAACGCGTGGGCCTGAGCCTGCTTTTCATCGTCCTGGGCCTGCTACTCATCGCGACCGATTTCATCGTCTCGCAGACGATCGGCGAGATCGATCTCTTCGTGCTCACCCTGATCGGCCTGGCGTGCTGGTTCGCCGCCTTTTTGCTGATCCGATCGCTCTGGCCCAATATCAAGATCATGCGGCGGCAGCAGGCGGGGGAGGCCACCTGCTACGGCGTGTTCATCACCGACGCGGCGCTGCTGATCCACACCGACCTCGATCTGACCCTGATTCCACGCCTGAACGCGCTCCAACTGGACGGCGGTCAGTTGCACTACACCTGGCAGGACAAACCAAAGGTGCTGTCGCTGCCCGCACAGGTGGTGGGCGCCGACGCCGAGACGTTGCGGCAGGCGGTCCAGGTGTGGCTAAACAGTCGATCTGTCAGGTGGCTGGCAGCTACATCCACTTACACGTAGAAGGGGTTTTCCCCATGAAACAGCGATCCTTCGTCCATCTCCTGTTCATCACCCTGGCGGCGCTGATCCTGCTGGGCCTGCCCGGCCCGGCGGCGCCGGCCGCGCCGGCCGCCACCCTCACCGTCACCAATCTCAATGACAGCGGGGCCGGCTCGCTGCGCCAGGCCGTGATTGACGCCGCCAGCGGCGACACCATCAACTTCAGCGTCACCGGCACCATCACCCTGACCAGCGCCCAGATCTCCATCAACAAGGACCTGACCATCACCGGCCCTGGCGTGGCAATCTCACCGTCAGCGGCGACAACAACCGGCGCGTCTTTTCGATCAGCTCTGGCCGCACGGTGACCATCTCCGATCTGACCATCGCCGATGGCAAGAGCACTCTCGGCAACGGCGGCGGCGTCAACAACGCCGGCACGCTGACGTTAAGCTACTGCACCATCTCCGGCAACTCGGCGACTAACGCCAGCAGCGCCGGCGGCGGCGTCAACAACGCCGGCACGCTGACGTTAAGCTACTGCACCATCTCCGGCAACTCAGTGACTGGCGCCAGCAGCGACGGCGGCGGCATCTACAACGCCAGCACGCTGACGGTCAGCCACAGCACTTTCTCCGGCAACTCGGCGGCCCGCGACGGCGGCGGCATCTACAACGCCTCTGGCAGCGGCAGCACATTGACCGTGAGCAACAGCACCTTCGACGGCAACACGGCGACCGGCTACGGCGGCGGCATCTACAACGCGTCCAGCAACCCGATGAGCGTGACCGACGGCGCCCTCTCCGGCAACTCGGCGGGCCTCGGCGGCGGCCTTTTCAACGGGGTCGGCGCGCTGACCGTGACCGGCGGTGCCTTCACTAGCAACACGGCTGGCACGGACGGCGGCGGCATTTTCAACGCCTATGCCGGCACGCTGACGGTGAGCAACAGCACCCTCGACAGCAACACGGTGACTGGCGACCCCGGCCACGGCGGCGGCATCGCCAACGACATCGGCGGTACGTTAACTGTGACCGGCAGCACTCTCTCCAACAACTCGTTGACTGGCGCCAACGGCAACGGCGGCGGCATCTACAACGGCGCCAGTGGCACGGTGACCGTGAGCAACAGCACCCTCTCCAGCAACATAGCGACCGTCAACGGCGGCGGCATCTACAATTCCGCCGATGGCTCCTCCGGTGGCACGGTGACTGTGAGCAACAGCACCCTCTCCAGCAACAAGGCGACTGGCGGCGATGGCGGCGGCATCTACAATCACTCCGATGGCTCCAGTGGCACGGTGACCGTGAGCAACAGCACCCTCTCCGGCAACCAGGCGGACTACTCGGGCGGCGGCATCTACAACGCTGGCACGCTGAACTATGCCAACACCATCATCGCCAACTCGACCTTCGGCGGCGACTGCGTGAACAGCGGCGGCACGATCGGGACGAACACCAAAAATCTGGTGGAAGACGGTAGTTGCTCCTCCGTCTACAGCGGCGACCCCAAGCTGGGCGCGTTGAGCGGCGGGGTGCATGTGCCCCAGAGCGACAGCCCGGTGATCGACGCCGGCGACGCGGCCACCTGCGCGGCCGCGCCGATCAGCGGCGTGGATCAGCGGGGCCAGGCGCGGGATGATTGGCAGTGCGACATCGGCGCGGTGGAGGTGAAGCTGAGCGACACCGACACGGTGATCAAGGCGGTGGGCGGGACCGGAACCTATACCTTCGGCCCGACGCTGGCGAAGATCCAGGTGAACAATGTCGGCAGCCTGCTGGCTGCGGCCAGCGCCAGCGTCCCGGCGGCGGCGCTGACGTCGTTGACGGTGAAACGGGTGGATGGCAACCATCCGCAGGCGGGCGTCGCCAACTTGCAGACGGGTCACTACTGGACGATCACGCCCAGCAGCGGGGCCAGCGGCTACAATCTGGACCTGACCCTGCCGGCGATCGACTTCACGCCCGATGGCTACGACAAGCTCTGCCGCTACACGGGCAGCGGTTGGGAGTGCGCGGCCAGCGGATTCGATGGCCCCGCCAAGAGGATCACCCGTTCGGGGGTGACGCAGCTTTCGGACTGGGTGGCGGGGGACAACGTGGGGCCGAACGCGGTCACATTGCGGGGCTTTGCGGCGCGGGCGGGGGGCGGGTTCCCTGGTGCGGCGGCGTGGGCGGCGCTGGCCGGCGGGGGGTTGTGGGCGGCGGCGTGCCGCCGGCGCCGCCCGACCCCGGCCGGGCAGCAGGGGGGCAGGGGCGGGCGGCCGCAGCCGGGGCCGGCTGAGCCGGGGGACGGGCAACCCTTCCCGGCCCAGACGGCCGTCACGGCGGCCGCCTGGGCGGGGGCGTACGAGCGGCCGGCGATCAGCAGTCGCGGGCAGCTCAAGCACTTTGCCGGGTCACCCCTGCTCTCCGAGCCGTTGGATCCGTTGGCTCTGCCAGGGCTGGGGGAGTAGGACGCGTCTGGTAGGAGGCAGGGAGAATGCTCGACAATCGTTCCCGTTCCCAATTGCTTTTCGTCCTCTACAACATCGGCCTCTTCGGCTCCTTCGCGGCCTGTCCCCTGCTGGCTTTCCTAGTCAGCAGCATCCCCGACCCCAACGATAGCGGCCGCCGTCTGATCCTGGCGGCCCTGGTGATCGCCGTGGGGCTGGTGACGCTGGCCATTGCGGCGCGCATCGCCATGCGCCGCTTTTATGCTCGCGTCTGCGGCGAGGCATTCGCCCGCTGGCTGGCCAGCCCCAGCCTCGGCGAGACTGTAAATGCCGAGTTGCTGGCGGAGATGGCCGGGCTGCGCCCGGAGGATGCCTGGAACGCCCGCCAATTTCTGGAACGCAAAGCCGCCGCCGCCGGCATTGCCTACCAAGACGCCGACGTTCCCAACCGCCGCGGCTACCCCTTCCCTCGCCAGCCATGACCCGAGGCGTGACCATGACCTTCGTCTCTGGTGCTCCTGGCTTTGGCGCTGATTTTCCAGGCATCGACCTTTCGCAAGGAATGGCCACAAACCAGCAGATGCGATCAGCACCTGAAGCGCGATTCCAGGAGGCGCTCTCATGAAGCCCTATGTGCGCCTGTTGCGCGGCCCGATTGCCTTTGGCCGCAAGCCCTTGCTGTTGCTGGGCCTGGGTCTGCTGCTGACCCTCGTGTGGGTCTGGCGGGGCGCAGCCCTGCCGGCCGGGCCCACCAGCCCTCCCGACGGCCTCTACCTGGCCGATGGCAATGCCAACCCTGGCGCCGTCTACCGTCTGCAGAGCGACGGCTCGCTGGCGACCTACTACACGCGCCCAGCTGGCGCGCTCAGCCACTTTGCCTTCTCGCCAGCGGGCGAACTGTTTTATCTGAACGCCAGCGAGACCAGCATCTACACCGTGGCCCCGGAAGGCGAGCAGGTCTACTTCACCCACGATACCTACGTCAAAGACCTGGCCTTTGGTCCCGGCGGTTTCCTCTACTTTTCGGACGCCCGTGGCGCCGGCGGAGATGGCCACATCTGGCGTCTGCGGCCCGGCGCGAACCTGCCGGAACTGTTTTCCACCGTGCCCATCGCCAGCGTCGGTTACTGGCGCGGTGACTTCGCCTTCGACGGCGCCGGCGTCCTCTACCTGAGCAGCGGCAACACCTCCAGCGCTGTCCTCTACCGCGTGGACGATCCCAACGCTGGGCTGCCTCAAGCCATCTACCAGCAAAACGAGGAACTGGATGGCTTCGTGCGCGATGGCGCCGGCGCCTTCTACTTCACCACCCGGATCGGCGGCATCTATCGGCTGATGTTGGGCGAACCTCGCGTTTTGGTCTGGCCTGTCCCTGGAGGCCGCGGGGTGTGGGACATCAACCTGGTGGGTGCGGTCGGGCCGGGGCCAACGCCAACAGCTTCCCCGACCGCCACTGCCACCTCGCGGGCCACCGACACCCCCACAAGCACGCCCACCGCCACCCCCACCCAGACGCCGACGCCCACCGCCACTCCGGGCCGCAGTGTCACGGCGCCCAAATGGTTGGCCGCACCGGTGCTGGATGGGCGGTGCAATGAGACGGAGTACGCCGAGGCTGGCAGCGTGTCGTTGCTGACTCCAGGCGGCAGCCCAGGCCCCGTCGCCAAGCTCTTGCACTCGGGCCTCGACCTCTATGTCTGCTTCAGCGCCATCCCCAATGCGACGGAAGGGCAGGCGGTTGTGCGCATCGACCCCAATCACAGCCGCAGCGGGCTCATCATGCCTGGCGACTACCAGTTTGGCGTCACTGCTGGCGGGATCATCAGCGCCGCCCAGGGCAGCGCTAATGGCGACTGGTCGCCGCTGAGCGCACCTGCCAGCGACTTCGCTGCTGTTGTGGCGCCAGCGGGCAGAGACGCCTGGGCTGCGGAGCTGCGCATCAGCCTGGAATGGGCCGGCGGCTATGCCCGCAGCGATGGCGTGAGCCTGGCAGTGGAGGGGGCCGACGGCACAGAATCAACCTGGCCCGAATCAGCCAGCGCGCGCGCGCCGGCCACCTGGGGCGACCTGATCCTGGCTCCCCTCTACGCCGATTCCGTGACCGCTGCGTCCGCCTTCCTCGACGGGCGCGAGGGCTATCTGGTGGCGCCGTACGCGCCTGACCTGAGCCCGCCGGAGATCACCATCGAGGCCTGGGTCAAGGTGGTGGATGGCGACTGCGGCGCCCTGGTGGGTAATGGGCGCGATGTCTCGTACTGGCTGGCTTTCTGCCGGATGATCCAGTTTGGCCACGACGGCGCCGATTCTGTCGAGACCGGGCAGCATCCCCTGGGCGCTGGCTGGCATCACGTGGCCGTTACCATGGCTGCCGCCACGGGTATTCGCACCTTCTACCTGGACGGCCAGGTGGACGCGCAGTTCGGCTGGGAGCCTGCACACGAGGACACGGGCCAAGTGAGCGACCCCGCGCGGCTGGGCGCCTCGGATCGCATGTTGCGCATCGGCTCGGACCGCGCCGCCCCGGATGAGGTGAATCACCTGCACGCCTATGTCAGTGAGCTGCGCATCTGGAAGCGGGTGCGCACGGCGGACGAGATTCAGCAAGACGCTTTCCGCCGGCTGAGCGGGGCCGAGGATGGGCTGGTTGGCCTGTGGCCCTTCACCCACGGTTTGCAGGACATCGCCGGCGGCCACGATGCTGGTCTGGTGGGCAATGCCTCGCTGGCGCGAGAGGGGCCTGACGTGCACAGCTTCTTGCCCACGCCCACGCCCGTCCCCTACACCTACCCCACCCCTGCGCCGATTCCGGCCTGGGGCGGCCACATCTCGGCCATCGCCGAGGGCATCACGTTGGATGGCGTATGCAAGCCGAACGAGTATCCAGATGACAGCACAGTCATTCTGGAGCCGGATCGCACCCTCTCCATGCGCTTGCTGCTGACGCGTGAAGCCCTCTACCTGTGCACCAACATCCTCTGGGGCGGCCATGGGCTGGACAGCGCCGTCACGCTGTGGATCGACCGCGATGGCCGGGGTGGCGCCGCGCCGGGGCCGGCAGACCTGCGCCTGCGCCTGTTGCCGGACGGCGCCCTCGAGGCCGGCACGGGAGATGGGCAAGGGTACGGCGGCCCCGCGCCGGATGTGTTTGCCAGGCGCACCATCTCGGACACGCGGCTTGCCTTGCAGGAAGACGTTCGCACCGTGAACTCGCCGTGGTGGGCCGGCGAATTGCGCATCCCGCTGGAGGCGCTGGCGCCCACTGTTCCCGGCGGTCACTTGCGCTTTGCCCTGTCGTTTGCGGGGACCCTCGCGGCCGGCGCGCTGCCGGATCAGCCGCAGGAGACCAGAGTGACGGGGGGGTGGCCGGCCCGCTTCGATCCTCTGCGGCCCGACACCTGGGGCGAGGCGACCACCGACCAGCCGCCTCAAGACCTCTACCTGCCTCTGATGAGCTGGCAGTCTTCGCCGGCGCAAGCGTCTGTGGGGGTAGGCCCTGGCGCCCCCGCCGGCGATGCGGCGGCAACCAGCGCGCTGGCCCTCATCACGCCAGAGCAGGTCCAGAGCCTGCGCCTTCAGCAACCCGGCGCGCAGGCCGGATGGCCGCGGCCGGCGCCGACCGAGGACGATTTCAACAATCACTGCCCGGGGGGAATCGGTTCAGCGGCCTATGTTTTTGATAAGTACGCCAAATGGCCGCGCGTGGCTCCCGTGAACTTCCCCGTGGTCCAGGCCGAGGGCGTCCTGGATGAAATCGAAATCTCGAATCAGGATTCGCCCTACATCCATAGCAGCCACGATCTGGATATGAAGGCCACGCTGCGGGCAGCGGATCGTTGGCTGGTGCTCGGCGGCGGGTCGAGCGAGGTGTTGGAGACCGAGTCGGGACCTTTCGGCGCGCATGGCCTCCCCGTGCCTGGCGACCATGTGACCGTTGCGGGCAGATGGATCTTCGACTGCGGCCACGCCCCCAAAACTGAAATCCACCCCGTCCCCATCTTCGAGAGCGATCGCCTGGTGACGTTGCCCGATGGCCTCACCAGTCCGGGGGCGCTCAAGACGGTGCGGGTGGCGCATGTCTGGATGAATAGCTCTCCCGGCGCCTTCAAGTACTCGTTCGAAGGCTCCTTCACCTTCCAAATGGAACTACCGCCCGCCTACGGCAACAAGCTGCTTTTCTTGCGCGTGGCGCAGGGCGCGGCCGACAAGGTCGCCGTGACGGGGCTGAACAGCACCAGCGCCCAGATCACGATCACGCCGCCAGCCAGCACGGGGTCATACTTCTTCGAAGTGGTGCTGGGCTACCTGGATACGGGTAATCCCGTTTCGGCGGCTGGCAAAGGCTATACGGTGACTCTCGACAAGATCTGGATCTACAACGACCACGACAGCGGCCTTCCTGACTGTGAGTGGAACCACGACTGTGGCGAGTGGACGCTGTTCGCGGCCTGGAATGACGCCTGGGCCAAGATATTCGTGAACAGGACTGTGGGAGACGGGTACGGGAGGGACAAGTTCGCTGTGAACTGGAGCGTGCCTGTTTTCGGCGACGACCTGCGCCTGCGCGTCATCGGTTATGAGGACGATGACCCCTTTGCTGGCGATCACATCACCACCGGCGAGTGGGATCACGGCGCGCTGGCCAGCCTGTGTTGCGATGTCCAGCAGTCGGCGTGGCACAGTGACTGGCGCATCTTTTACACCGTGCACAATGGCTACGATGGTCTCACAGCGCTGCCGAAGGACGATTCGCTGTACTGGCTTTTCCGGTTGGCGAACGAGCCCAACGACCCCAAACGTGACGACCTGGGTACATTGCCTGTGCCCGCCGCCGGTGCTCCGGCCTACATCAAGCAAAGACTCGCCTATCTGACCCAAAGCCCGTTGCAGCACAACGGTGTGTACGTACTCAGCGGCGATGCCGACCGGTACAAGTTCACCCTGGCCGATTTCGCCAACGTGAGCGTGACCCTCGACGGGGCGCCGCCTCAGGTGCACCTCCACATGGACAAGACCTTCCCGTGGACCAACTACTCGGGCGCCCTGCCCTCAAGCCTGGTGGACATGCTCGGGTACAAGAGCGCCTATGTCAGCGTGGATGGCGACCAACCGGCGGTGACCGACCAACTGTACACCCTGAAGGTGTCCACGAGCTGGCGCACCCTGCCTCCTGATTGGGGCGAGGCCCAGGACACGCTCGACCCTCAGGGGGTGGGCGGCCGGCTGGTGGATCTGGTCACACCCGACCCTGCCGCCAAAGTGACGGGCGCGACCCTCTTTTCTCCCGCAACCCGCACCCTCACGAAGGACTGGGCCTGGCAGCACGTCCAGGGAGACATGGACTACTACGACGTCTGGATTCCGCCCAGCGCGAACCTTCCGTTTGCGACTTCGTGCGATACGCCAGCGCGTTTGCAGCTGGATGCCTACGACATGCACCTGCAAGTCGTAGCCCCGGCTGGAATGCCAGGCCCGCCGATCCTGGTGGTAGAGGGAGACAATACTGTTGAAGTGACCGACCTGAAAACGCACTTTCCGGGCGGCCACGTGTACGTGCGCGTGAAGAGCATCACGGGCCAGCGCGGCGTTTATCGCCTGCACGCCGAATGGTATGATGCGCATTATTACACTGCCGAGGAATGCAAAGCGTATCACGACTTCATCGCGTATTTGAAGGGACTGACCATGCCGGCCGATTACCCCCCGAAGCCGCTGCCCTGGCCGGATCCTCTCTCGGACCCGCCCATCGACCAGCTGCCGCTGTTTGGTCTGGGCGGCTACAGGCTGGTGGTGGCAGGGGGTGATACTCTCGCCGGCGCCATTGCCAGCGCCGCCCAGCAGCCGGTTATCGGGCGCGTGTACGATTTGGATGGCGTTTTGCTGGGCGAGGGCGTGGAGTTGGGCGAGGAGAGCGCCGGCGAGAGAGCGCCGGACGGGCTGGTCCCGCAGAGCCGGCTGAATGTCGGTGGCCTGCAACCCGGTGCGCCCTATCTCTTGCAGATCGTGCCGGCCTTCGACCTGGGGCCTGCGGGCGTGCAGCCCATCACCGTGGGCTTCGCAGCGCAGCGGGCCGGCGAATAGCACAGGCGCAACCGACCTCTGGCTAATCCGCCGCCCTCGACACCGGCGCCTTCCGCGACCAACTCACCGCCATCGGCGCGCCCGCGTCCGATCTATACGTGGCCGAGGAGATTTCCGTGGCCGGGTCAGTCCTGTGCGTTGGGACAGAGCGGCGGAAACGGATCGCTTTCGGTGGCCGGACGAACCCACTCGATGTAGGCGTACAGACTTTGAAAGCTGAGCGCCTCGCCTGGCGGGCAGCCGCCCGGCAGGGTCGCGTCAGCCCGACAGACATGCCTGCCGACCCCCGTGCTGTTTGGCTTCACCTCGCGCATCAGCGCCACCTGCCAGTTGAAAATATGGCAGTTCGGCGTGCTGTACAGTTCCGCCGGCAGCGTCACCGTGGTCGACCGCGTGGCCAGGAGCAAAATGGGATTGGCTTCCTGGTAGTTGAAGTCAACTGTCACGGCGTAGAACTCATCGGCGGCCAACGGCTTGACGGGCGCCCATCGCAAGACGATCGGCGACGCCAGCCCCTCGAAGCGGGCGCCGAGCGGTGGGCCGATCAGCTCAGGGCCGGGCAGCAGGCGAGGCAGCGGGGCCGGTGCCACGCCCGAGGCACTCGTCCCCGCCGGCAAGTCGAAGCTCTCGCGCAACACGGCGTGCGGGTCGATGCCGGCTGGCGGCAAGACCACAGTCGTGCCGATGGCAAACGTCTTGCCCACCTCGGGCGCGGCAAACACGATCCACTCCATCTGGATGTAACTGACCTGCCCGCGGGCCGTGGCGCGCCAGCCTGGCCACTGCTTGAAACGAAACTCTTGGAACGGCCCCAGCGCCCGGATATAGCCGACGCCAAACTCACCGATATCGTGCAGCATGAAGCGTCGGACGGCCGCGGCATCGCCCAGGTCGTGTGCGCTCTCGCGCCAGTGCACCTCGACCCAGGCTTCCGGGAAGATGTGCTGTGACGGGATGACGCCGCCAAGACGGATCATGCCGTTGTGGGCATCGCCCTTCTCGCCCATCAACGCCGGCGTGATGCCGCGCAGCGAGGGAACGTCGAGCCAAAACCCGTAGTTGGCCAGCAGCGTCTCGCTGACTGATGGCTGCACGTTGAAGCGGCCGATCTCGGCCGGCAGCTCGGCGCCTGCCAGGGCAACCGTCCAGACGCCGGGCTGCGTGCGATGCGGGACCGTCCAAGCCGCCGTGCGGTAAACGCCGCCGTCGCCCAACGTTGCCGTGACCGTGCCAACCCGAGCGCCCTGCGCGTCTCGCACGTCGAGCAGCAACTGCGCCGCCGGCGCGCTGGCAGCGGAGAGGATGAACTTGACCCCCTGGCCCATCACAACCTCGCTCCCCTGGATCGGATAGCGCAACGTCAATGAGGTTGGGGCCGCGGCCCCCGGTGCGCTTGGCTGAACCGCCGGCGCGACGGTGGGCGTGGTCGCGGGTGCTGACGTGCCCTGGCTACAGCCGGCCACTATCAGCAACGGCCCGCTCAGCAGCAGCCAAATCGTCAGCACGAACGATGCGCGTCGAGTTCTCATGTTGACCATGTCGGGCAAAGCCAGCGTGGTGGTTTCTTTGACATCTGGCAACGACTTACCTTGTCATTGAGGCAAGGTATCACAAAGGCGTCGTCGTGATCAAACCTGGCTGCGCCGCAGCAAGCACCCACAACAAGTTGCCTTGTCCCTCTGCGCGCTCTGCCCGACGGCGCTTGACGCCAACGCCAGCGCCATGTATCGTAAGCTCATGGTCAATCAGACGCAAGCGTTTTTGGGCGGCAAGGCGCGTTGGCGAGCGGCGCGCATCGAGCTGGACGATGTCCAGCCCCGGCAGGGCGGGCGCCGGGTGCGCGTCGCTGGGACAGGCTCGACCTTTGTGCAGGTCGTGGCGCCCACGGGCGAGCAAACGCAACGGGCGTTTGTCTTGCTGCCAGAGGAGACGCAACAGTTGTTCGCCCTGTGTGTCGAGGGCGACATCCTGGCGACGCCGGCCTCGGCGCAGCCTGACCTGCCCGATGCAGCCCGGCCGGCGATCACGCTGGTCAATGCTGGCGGCCAACGCCGCGCAGTCGCGGTGGGGGCGGGGGAGATGGAAGGCGCTTTGCGGCCGGTCTATGCTGCGCTGCGCTTGCTGGCCGATCCACCGCCGGCGGACCTGGCGGCTCGCCGCTGGCGGGCGGCGCTGAACGCGCAGCTCGCAGAGAAGCATCATGCCCTGGACCGCTTCGGCCACCAGCCGCACACGGTCGCTCTCATCGAACGAGAGATCGCTGAGCTGGAGGCGCTGATTGCCGCCCAGGGGCGGGATGGGCGCTGATCCCCCCGTTATCGAGGTTTCAGGAGTGTTCCACATGTCCAGCACACCCATCCACGCCGTCACCGGCGCCTTCGGCTACTCCGGCAAATACATCGCCCAGCGCCTGCTGGCTGCGGGGCGCACGGTGATCACCCTGACCAACTCGACCGACCGCGCCAACGATTTCGGCGGCCGCCTGCCGGTCTACCCCTTCCACTTCGACCAGCCCGACGAGCTGGCGCGCTCGCTGGCGGGGGTCGAAGTGCTCTACAACACCTATTGGGTGCGTTTCAACCACAAGCTCTTCCGCCACGCCGACGCCGTGCACAACACCCTCATCCTCTTCGAGGCAGCCCAACGCGCCGGAGTGCAGCGCATCGTCCACATCAGCATCACCAACCCCGCCGAAGACTCGCCGCTGGAGTACTTCAGCGGCAAAGCGCGGCTGGAGCGGGCGCTGATCGAGTCGGGTCTCTCCTATGCCATCCTCCGCCCCACCGTCCTCTTCGGCAAAGAAGACATCCTGATCAACAACATTGCCTGGCTGTTGCGCCATCTGCCGGTCTTCGGCGTCTTTGGCGACGGCAGCTACCGGCTGCAACCGGTCTATGTGGACGATCTGGCGGCGCTGGCCGTGGCGCAGGGCGCGGCCAGCGCGAACGCCATCCTCAACGCCATCGGCCCAGAGACCTTCACCTACCGCCAACTGGTGACGACCATCGGCCAGCTGATCGGGGCGCGGCGGCCGGTGATCGGCGTGCCGCCGGCCGTGGGCTACTGGGTGGGCAGGGCGGTCGGCGGCCTGGTGGGAGATGTGACCATCACCCGTGAGGAGATCGCCGGGCTGATGGCGAACCTGCTTTACGTGGACACGCCACCGACCGGGACGACCAAGCTCACCGACTGGATCGCCGCCCACGCCGACAGCCTGGGCCGGCGCTACACCAGCGAGTTGGCGCGGCGGGTGGATCGGGTGGGCGCGTATCGGAGCAATTGAGGGGGTGCAGGCCGGAGACGACAAAAGTCGGAGACAAACGACCCGGAAACGGCTATGCTGGCGTGACTGCTTCCGCCTCTTTGCCTTTTCAAGGAATGCCCCATGCACCGTCTGCCTGTCCGCATCGCCGCCATCCTCTCTTTCGTCATCGGCGCCATGTCCGTCTTCGCCGGCGGCGCCGTCCTGCGCGGTCGCGACCCCGGCTATCATGTCATCGCCTGGCTGCCGGCCTACAACTTCGCCGTTGGCCTGGTCTCGGCGGCGGTGACGGCCGCCCTGATCTGGCGCCAGAGCCGAACGGCCCTGGCCGCGGCGTTGGCCACGTTCACCGGCCATACCCTGGTGATGGTCATCCTGCAAACGGCCTATCGCGATGTCGTCGCCCGCCAAAGCCTGATGGCCATGACCTTTCGCATGGCTGTGTGGCTGCTGATCCTGCTGCTGATGCTGGCGCAGGGGCGCCGCGAGAGGCGACCGGCCTCGGCCTGAGTTGGATCAGACGGGGGTCAGGAAGGGCCTGGCGCCAGCGCCGCGCCCGTGGTTGTGCGATCGCCATCGCTCAGCCGGCCGACTGAGCGACGCCGGCTGCCTGAGCGCGTGCTTGCGGTCAGGCGCTGGCCGGGGGCAAATTCTGCCGCGCCAGCCAGGCGCAGCCCAGAAGGGGGCCATCATCGTGCAGGGCCGTGGGCAGGATGCGGATGCGCGAGCTGACCGAGGCAAAGCTGTAGCCGGGTGCAGCTTCCCGCGCCGGGGCCAGGAGCAGGTCGCCGGCTTTGGCCACGCTACCGCCGATGACGTACAGATCGACATCGGTGATCATGGCCAGGGTGGCCACCGCCGCCCCCAAAGCGCGCCCGGCCTGCTGCATGACCTCGACCGCCACGGGATCACCTCCGGCGGCTGCCTGCGCCACCTCGCCGCCCGTGATCTCACCCACCGGCTGGCCTGCCGTCGCCCTGGCTTGTCGATAGTGTCGGGCCAGGGAGGGGCCGCTCATGAACGTTTCCACACAGCCGCGCGACCCACAATGGCATGGCTCACCTTCATGGTCGATCGTGGTGTGACCGATCTCGCCGGCCGAATTGTGGGCGCCTCGAAAGAGCTTTCCAGCGAAGATCATCGCAGCGCCCACGCCCGTGCCCACGACGATGAAGATCATGTCCCGCGCGCCCCTGCCGGCGCCGAAATAGTAATCGCCCAGCGCCGCCGCCTTGGCGTCGTGCTCGATCACCACCGGCAGGCTTAGCCGCGCCGCCAACAGGTCGCGCAGCGGTGTGTGGTGTAGGCCCTGCAAATTGGGCGGGTCCAGTAGCATGCCCGAGACGTGGTCCACCGGCCCGGGGCTGCAAATACCTACAGCAGCGATGCGGCTATCGCTGGGCAGATCGCCGGCCAAGGCGTCCACTTCCGTCACAATCCGCTCGACAACGGCATTGGCGCCTTCGGTCGCGTTCGTAGGAATCTGGCGCGCCGCCACAATGGCGTCTTGCGGGCTGACCAGTCCCAGCCGGATCTTGGTGGCGCCGAGGTCGATGCCAACTACCCAGGGTTTCACACGCACCTCGTGTTTGCTCGGTTGTTCTGTCATAGGTTTGGTCCGTGTTGCGTGATGCGTGAGGCGTGATGCGTGATGCGTGATGCGTGATGCGTGGTGCGTGATGCGTGGTGCGTGTTGCGTGATGCGGGAGGCGGGAGGGGCGCCGGTTGGGCCGCGAACGCCGGTTTGGGTGGGATTCACGCCTCGCGCAGCGCGTGCTTGCTGAAGCGATGCTGCTCTCCTCAGTCGGCGATCAAGCTCGCAGCCATGGCCGCCAGCACCATGTCTTCGGCCTCGGGCAGCCCACTGACGCCCACGCCGCCCACCACCACGCCCTGGCTGACGAGAGGGACGCCGCCGCCCCAGGCCGTGTAGCGCGGGTCGCCGAAGTTGGTCATGGGGAAACCTTTCTCCCGCGACGACTGCCCGATGGCGGCCGATTCCTGGCGCTCGCGAGCGGCGGTGAAAGCCTTGTTGATGGCAATCGTGATCGAGGGCAGCTTGCAGCCATCGGTGCGCAGAAAGGCCAGCAGTTCGCCGTGGGCGTCGGTGACGGCGATGGCTGCGCCCTGGCCCCGGCGCTCTAGCTCGGCGCGGATGGTATCGATGATGTGGGCGGCGTCGGCGTGGGAGAGATGGGGGACGGTATACACGAGAGCAGGCTCCTGGTCAAAGGATGGTAGGTGTCCGCCGGTTGACAGCGGCGGTGATCGATGGCGGTTACTACGCGAATCAACCGCCGACCGTGACCGGCAAACCGTAGCCGGCGACGATGGCGGCGAGAGGGTCGATCTCGGGCTGTGAAAGGCGTTGGTGGCCGCGCCAGGGATACTCACGGCCCAACGCCGCGTATTTGGCCCGGCCCAGGCTGTGATACGGCAGCAAATCTACGCCCTGCACGGGGCCAGGCAGTGCGGCCACGAAGGCGGCGATGGCGGCGATGGCGGCGGGTTCAGCATTGAAGCCGGGGATCAGCGGCACGCGCACGCGCACGCCGCCGGAAGCGGAGCGGCGGCCCATTGCCCGCGCAGCCACGATGCGCCGCAGGTTGGCGAGGATGAGGGCGTTGTCCATGCCGGTGAACTGGCGATGGCGATCGCAGTCGATGTGTTTGATGTCGAAGAGCACGGTGTCGAGGAAAGGCAGCAGCCGGGCGAATGTGGCCCATGGGGCGCGCCCACAGGTCTCGATGGCCGTGCTCACCCCGGTCTGTTTGGCCAGACGCAGCAGCGCCTCGCAAAACCCCGGCTGCATCGTCGGCTCCCCGCCCGTCAGCGTCATCCCGCCCCCCTGGCCGTAAAACGGGCGGTCGCGCAGCACCGCGGCCATGACCTCGCCCGCCGTGCGCCGCGCCCCCACCCAGGTGAGGGCGCCGGTGGGGCAGAGGGCCACGCGCTCGTCAATTTCGGCGACGACCGCGGCGCTGCGGCGCGGCCCCTGCCATGCGGGCGAGCACACGCGGCACGATTCGGCGAACAGGCCGCAGTCGATGCAATGCCCGGCCCGCAGCATCGGCTCGGGCTGCATGGCTTGCGATTCGGGGTTGGCGCACCATTCGCAGCGCAAGGGACAGCCTTTGAGGAAGACGTTCGTGCGCAGGCCCGGCCCATCGTGCAGGGAATGGCGCTGCACATCGAAGACCACGCCCGCCACCAAAGCCCACTCCTGACTCGCGACTTTCGACTCGCGACTCGCGGCTCGCTCAAACATCGCCAAACTCCGAGCGCCGGATGATCTCGTCCTGAAGATCTTGGTCCAGCTCGGTGAAATAGGCGCTGTAGCCGGCCACGCGCACCACCAGCGAGCGGTATTCGTCGGGATGGGCTTGAGCCGCGCGCAGGGTGGCGGCGTCGACCACATTGAACTGCACGTGCGGGATGTGCAGCGCCGAGAAGCCGCGCAGCAATTGGGCGAATTTGGTCAGCGCCGCCGGGCCATCGAAAAAGGCGGGCAGGAATTTCATGTTCAGCAGCGTGCCGTTGGAGGCCAGCTTCAGATCCAGCTTGCTGACCGAGTGCAGCACGGCGGTGGCGCCGCGGCGGTCGCGGCCGGCAGTGGGCGACAACCCGCCGTCGGCCAGCGGCGCGCCGACGTGGCGACCATCGGGCGTGGCCCCCACATGGGCGCCCATGGGCACATGCGCCGACACGGTGTAAAAGCCCGGCTGGTACACGCCGCCGCGTATCGTCTGATACTGCTCAACCAGCTGGCAATAGCGGTCGCCCCAGCGCCCGGCGAACTGATCCACGCGGTCATCGTCGTTGCCATACTTGGGCGCCCGGTTGATCAACCGCTGCCGCAGCACCTCCTGCCCGGCGAAATCGCTGCGCAAGGCCGCCAACAAATCCGAGGCGCTGAGCCAGTGCTCGTCGAACACGGCTTGCTCGACCGCAGCCAGGCTGTCGGCGACGTTGGCGATCTGCACGCCCTGCACACCCGAAAAGTTGTAGCGCGCCCCGCCGGCGGTCACATCCAGCCCGCGATCGAGGCAATCATCGATCACCAACGACAGGAAGGGCGACGGCAGCACCTCGGCGTGGATCCGATCGACGATGGTGCAGCCTTTCACCATCAGGGCCACGAAATGCGCCAATTGCCGGTCAAAGGCCGCCTCCAGCTCCGCGAACGAACGCATGTCGTCCAGGCAGGGTGTGGGCAGGCCGATCTGCTCGCCGGTCTGCGGGTCGCGGCCGCCGAACAGCGTTAGTTCCAGCACCCGCGTCAGGTTGAACATGGCGGCGTCGCTCCAGCCCAGGGCCTTGCCCGGCGTGGACAGTTCGACGCAGCCGACGATGGCATAGTCCCGCGCCGCGGCCAGCGGCAGACCGCGGTTGACCTGCCCCGGCACGATCACCTCGTCGTTGAAGACTTGCGGCATGCCGCTGCCCTTGCCGATGACGAAGGCGGCGGCTTCCAGAAATTCCTGCGGGCTGCCAGCGTGGACGCGAATCGACAGGTTGGGCTGCGTCAGGCCCAGGTCGGCCTGCGCCCGCAGACACATGGTGCTGAGCAGGTTGGTGGCGTCGGCGCCGTCGGCCCGTTGCCCGCCCACGACCAGGTTGAAGCCGATGGGGAAACCGGCGAAGTAGCGGGCGCTGTGGCTGCTGCGCAGGAGGACGATCTCGTTGAATTTGAGCCACAGGCATTCGAGCAGTTCCTGCGCCTGGGCCAGCGTCAAGCGGCCCTCGTTCAGGTCGCGCTCGAGGTAGGGCAGCATGTATTGGTCGAAGCGTCCGGGCGAGAAGCTGCTGGCGTTGGATTCGACTTGCAGCAGCACGAACAGGAACCACACCGCTTGCAGGGCTTCGTGGAAAGTGCGCGGGGGACGGGCCGAAATCCGGCGGCAGAGGCCGGCCATGCCTTCGAGTTCGGCGGCGCGGGCGGGGTCGGGGGATGTCCGGGCCAGTTCGGCGGCGAGGTCGGCGTAGCGCAGGATGAATTCCTCGGCGGCTTGCAGGGCGATCAGGGCGGCGGCATCGAAGGGCGATCCCCGCATCGCCCCAGCGCGCCGCGCTTTCTCGCGCAGCCCGCCGATCCCCAGCCGCAGCCATGTCTCCACGTCGGGCAGGATATGGCCCTGGGCGTGGTCGGTCTGGTTGAGCGAGAAGGCTCTGCCCTGCATGGCCACTCGCACATCCGCCGGCACGCGACTGGCAACCATGTCTTCGAGGGTTTTGCCGCGCCAGTATGGGAAGATGCCGTGGCGCAGCTCATCGATTTGGGCGGGCGTGATCTCGAAGCGGTCTTGCGGGCGCGTGGGCAGGATGTCCAGCTCGCGGTCGATCCAGTCGACTGCGCCTTCGGGGGCGATGACGCCCATGCGCGGGCGCAGCGAGCGGTTGCCGACGATGATCTCGTCCGGCTCGATCGTGATCGACAGCGAGCGCACAAGATGTAGCAGCATCTTGGCCCGGCGGATGGGCATGGGCTCGCCTTCGCTCTGGCGATAGCTTTCGGTGGTGAACCGCGCCCGTTCCACGTCGATCTGGCGCTGGTTTTGTAAAAGGCGCTGCTTGATGCCGGCGACGCGGGCGGCGGGGCAGGTGGAGGCCCATGCGGCGCGGGGGAAGCCGGCGGTGGGGTCGAGGGAAAGCGGGGGGTGAGTGAGAAGGGAATTCATCAAGCGGCGCGCAAATGGTCGGCCACGCGCAGGGCCTGGGCAGTGATGGTGAGGGCCGGGTTCATGGCCGCCGAGGAGGGGAAGAAGGAGGAATCGACCACATAGAGGTTGTCGACTTCGTGCGTGCGGCAGAAGGGGTCGAGCACAGAGGTGGCCGGGTCGAGGCCGAAGCGGGCGACGCCGCATTGGTGCGAGTTGGTGGCGATGCTCATGCGCTCGATCAGGACAACCGGGTAACCGGCCTCTTGCATCATGCGCTTGGAGGCGGCGATGAGCCGGTCATGGGCGACCAGGTTGTTGGGTCGCCAATGGACGATGATGCGGCCATCGCTGCCGAGGGTAATGCGATTTTCGGGATCAGGCAAATCTTCGGACATCACCCACCAATCGACGCTGCGATCCGCCATCGCCTGCAGGATGGGGCGGGGGACGAGCGGCTTGGCGGCCGTCAACATGCCGGCCTGCAGCTTGCCCAACATCTGCACATTGCCCATGGGGTAGGGGAAATCTGGCCCGCGCCAATAGAAGTCGTTGACGGCCATCGTCTTCTGGAAGACGGTTGGGTTGACGCGGGTGGGGGCGATGGCCATGAGGGCGGTGTTGTTGTGCACCATGTAGTTGCGCCCCACCAGCCCCGAACGATTGGCCAGGCCGTGGGGATGCTGGTCGTTGGCCGAGCGCAGCAGCAGCGCCGCCGAGTTGACGGCTCCGCAAGAGATGACATAACGTCCGGCCCGGACGATCTGCTGCTCCCCGTCCTTTTCCACTTCCACGCCCGTCACACGGCGGCCGGTGGCGTCGGTGAGGACGCGCAACGCCTTTGTGCGCACCCACAGCCCGACATTGGCGTGGGCGATGGCCGGGCGCACGCAGCAGACATCGGCTTCGCTTTTGGCCAGGACCTGGCAGGGGAAGCCATCGCAGGTTTTGCAGCGGATGCAACGCCCACCCTCGCGCAGGTCTACGCCCATGGGCAGGTGGAACGGATGCAGCCCCTGGGCCCGCAGGCGCTGGCCCAGCTGCTCGATGCCCGGTTCGTGGGGCATGGCCGGGAAGGGGAAGGGGCCGGAGCGGGGCGGCTCGGTGGGGTCTTCGCCGGGCGCGCCATGCACCCGGTAGAGTTCCTCGGCCCGGTGATAGTAAGGCTCCATCTCGTCGTACGAGATCGGCCAGGCGGGCGACGTGCCGCCTTCGTGCTCGATGGCGCCGAAATCCTCTCGGCGCAGGCGCGGCAGCGCCGCCCCGTACACTTTGGTGTTCCCGCCCACGAAGTAGTGTACGCCCGGCTGGAACGTTCCCCCACCGTTGGCGTCATGCCAGACTTCGTCGGGCTTGTAGCGTTTGTGTTTGAAGTTGGCGGACGGCTCCCAGTTCTGCGGTTCTTGCGGCAGGAAGTCGCCGCGTTCGATCAGCAAGATGCGCATGCCGCTATCGGCCAGGGCATAGGCCAGGGCGCCGCCGCCGGCGCCTGTGCCAATGATGATCAGATCGTAGTTCTCTGTCATTGAGTGTCTTCTTGAGCCCAGTAGTCCACGACCATCGATTGCGCCAGATAGGGAGCGACGCTCTCCACGAAGGTTCGATGGGTGGGGTGCACGAGATAGGCGTCGCGGTCCGCAGCCGTGGCGAATGTCAGTAGGAAGCAGTGGGTGAAGCCGCGCTGCAATCCCTCAGGGCTGACATCCACACCCCACTCGAAGGCGGCGATACCGGGGATGGCCTGCGGCAGGCGCGCAAATGCTGCACAAACGCCAGCGATTTCCTCCGGCGACGAGGATGGTCGAAATGCGAAGAGCACGACGTGGCGGAGCATGGGCGTTGCGAATGGGTGCCTGCGCGAGCGTCAGCCCTTGACCGAACCGGCCAAGATGCCGCGGATGAAGAAGCGGCCCAGAAGGATGTAGATCACGGCCGTGGGCAGGGCCGCCACCACCGCCCCAGCCATGACCACGTTCCAATCAACCGAAAAGGTGCCCGAGAGGTTGTTCAAGGCAATGGTCACCGGCTGAGCGCTGGGGTTGGGGACGACGGTGACGCCGAACAAGAAGTCATTCCAGATGTTGGTGAACTGGAAGATGCCGACGACGACGAAGGCCGGGATCGAGAGCGGCAGCATGACGCGGGTGAAGGTGGTGATCAGCCCGGCGCCATCGACGCGGGCCGCCTCCAGCAGCTCGTTGGGCACGCCGGCAAAGTAGTTGCGGAAGATCAGGGTGGTGATGGGGATGCCGTAGATCACGTGCACCAGCACCAACCCCGGCAGCTTACCGTACAAACCGACCACCTGCAGGAAGCGCACCAAGGGCAGCAGGATGCTTTGGTAGGGGATGAAGAAGCCGAACAGCAGCAGGGTGAAGAGGATGTCGGAGCCACGGAACTTCCATTTGGCGAAGAGGTAGCCGTTGATGGCGCCGATCAGCGAGGACAGGATGGTGGCGGGGATGACCATCAGCAGGCTGTTGGTCATGTTGGGGCTGAGGCGCTGCCACGCGCCTATGAAGCCATTGGCGGCGGTCAGTTGCAGCGGCGGCGCCCACATCCGGGAGAGGCTGACGTTGGCGGCGTCCTTGAGGCCATTCGCCACCATGACGTAGACGGGCAAGAGATAGGCGATGGCCAGCGCCAACATCACCGCCCACACAGCGATGCGACCCCAATGGATGGGGCGCGGAGGGCGCGCCGGAATGCGTGTCGATGTCGTCATGATTCCTCCCGCAGAGTGCTGGCCAGATAGGGTACGATCACCAGCGCCACCAGCGCCAGCATGACGATGGCGGCGGCCGAGCCGAGGTTGTATCGGGTGGCCTTGAACATCATTTCGAACACGAAGATGGAAGGCACATCAGTGGCGAACCCTGGCCCTACGCCCGACATGGTGTAAACCAGATCGAAGATTTTCAGCGAGACATGGAGCAGGATGACTACCACGCTGATCGTCACCGGGTTCAGCATGGGGATGATCACTTTCGAATAGACCTGGAATTCGGTGGCGCCGTCGATGCGGGCGGCCTCGCGCACTTCGTCCGAGATGGTGGCCATGCCGCCCACATACAGGGCCATGACGAAGCCCGAAAGCTGCCAGGTGGCGGCGACAGCGACAGGCACCAGGGCCAGCGGGATGCCCCATCGGACTGGCCACGTGGCCGCCGCCGGCCAGACGTGGGCCAGCACCGTATTCAGCTGGGCGACGACGCCGGGTTCGGTGATCCAGCCCGGTTTCAGTGGCCCCGCCCCGGCCAACGCCAACAGTTTGTTGATGCCGAAGATGTCGAAGAAGAGGTTGATGCCGGTTTCCGGGTTGAAAATCCAGCGCCAGACCACGCCCGTGACCACGAACGAGAGCGCATAGGGGAACAGGAAGATATTGCGGAAGATCCTAGTGCCAATCAATTCCCGGTCGAGCAGAATGGCCAGGGTGAGGCCAACGGTGACGGCAAAAAGAATGAAGAAGATGGTGAAGACGAATGTGTTGCGCAGGTCGGCTTGCCAACGCGACATGGCGAACATTTCGCCATAGGTGGCGAACAGCGGCTGGCGGAGGCTGAGGTTGGGCTTCAGGGTGCGCCAATTCGAAAGCGAGACCCAAAGCGTCGAGCCAATGAAGAGGTAGACGAATATGGCGAGGGCGATGAGCGACGGCAGCAGAAGCAGGATGGTCTGCGCCCGCTCCGTCAAGCGTCCGCGCCAGCCATGGGACGCAGAAGCCTTCACTCCGTTTGGATGCAGCGGTGCGGTGGTCATAAGGTCCCTCTGGCCTGAGATGAACGTTCCGCACGTGCGGTCGCCAGATGCAGATTTGGCAACCGCACGTGCGAAGCGAAAGGGTGGGTTATTTGCCGAAGCCGGAAGCCTTAGCCGCAGCCACCAGGGCGTTGGAGAAGGCATCGACATTCTTGTCGACCACAAACTGGGTCACGGCGTCGTTCAGCGCCTGCTGGAAGTCAGCCGGAGCGGCAGAGCCATGCACCACGCTGGGCACCAGCATGTCTTTGGCGAACGAGTCCATCGACCAGTTGTGATAAGGGCCGAACTTGGAGCGGTCGGCGTCGGTGCGGGCGGGGATGGAGCCTTTCAGCGGGTTGAAGGCTTCTTGCCCGGCCTTGCTGCCGATGGCGCGCAGCCAGTTCTTGGTCTGCTCAGGATGCGGGGCGTTCTTGGCCAGGACGAAGCCATCGGCCACGACCATGAAGCCGCCGGCCGTGCCGGGATGGCTGACCCAGCCGAAGTCCACATTGTCCTTCTGTTTGGCGTTGACGAACTCGCCGTAGGCCCAGTCGCCCATGGAACTGAAGGCGCAGCCGCCTTCCATCAGCTTCTTGATGGCCTGATCCCAGGACAGCGCCGAGTGATCGTCGTTCTGGTAATCGAGCATCTTGGCGTAGCTCGCCATCGCCTGCTTGACGCCGTCATCGGCAAAGCTGGTGGAGCCATTCCACAGACCCAGGTATTTCTCCGGGCCGATGGCGCCCAGCAGGGTGTTCTCGAACAGTTGCGCTGTCGCCCAGATGCCGGAGTCGCCCACGCACAGCGGGGTGATGCCGGCAGCCTTGAGCTTGTCGGCGGCGGCGAAGAATTCATCGCTGCTCATGGTGGCGCCAACCGTGACGCCGGCCTGATCCAGCAGCTTCTTGTTGTACCAGAAGCCGTTGCCGCGATGCACGCCCGCCAGCACGCTGTAGACTTGGCCGTCCTTGGTCATCAAGGCGACCAGGCCCTTGGGCATGACATCGTTCCAGCCCTCTGAGGCGTACAGGTCGGTGATGGGTTCGACGTAGCCCGGTTCGACGTATTGGCCGAGCAGCTCGAAGCCGGGATGCACCTGCCAGGTGTCGGGCGGGTCGCCGCCGGCCAGTCGGGTCTGCAGGACGCCGCGCGCCGCGGAACCGCCGCCGCCGGCCACGGTGGCGTTGATGATCTCGGTGCTGGCCGAGAGGCCTTTGAAGGTGCTGAACAGCGCATCCAGGGCCGCTGCCTCGCCGCCGGAGGTCCACCACGAGAACACTTCCAGTTTGTCATCGCCGGCCGCCGCCGGGGCCTCGGTGGCGGCCGGCGCCTCGGCGGCGGGGGCCGGGGTGGCGGCCGGGGCTGCGCAACCGGCCAGGGCGAGCGCCAGAATGGCGATCAGCGCCAGGCCCAACACGATTCGTTTGTACGACATGGATTTCTTCTCCTGTTGTTGTCAGAGGTAGGGAAAGGATCGATTACATCGAAGCAGGTTGTGGGGTTTGCACGCTATCGTTCAGATAATGGCGTCGATTCACCTCCTGTGGTGAGCGGCGGCGAGCGTTGCTCTCAAGCCAGGGCTTCGGCGACGTCGACCCGGCGATTTTCTGTCGCCGAGCGTTCCGCTGCGGCCATGACAGCCTGGATGTGCAGGCCATCGGCCAATGTGGGGGATGTGGGCCGGTCTTCGGAGACGGCCTTCAGGAATTGGTATTGGCATTCGGCGTGGGTGCGCACGAAATCGGGGGTCATCGTCCCATCCGGCGCCTTCTGGCCGGGGTAGCGATTGACGGTCTCGAGTTTGCGGAAGCCGCGCATCCCGCCAATAGGCTGTTCGGCGTCGCGCGCGTCGTAGACTTGCAGCCAACCAGGATCGACGGCGTCGAAGCGGATGGCGCCATTTTCGCCGAAGATGTCGAAGCCGAGGTCGTTGGTCAGCCCCGTGCCCATGCGCGAGACTTCGACCACGCCCGGCGCCCCCCCTGCCAGCCGCAGGTGCAGCAGGGCAATGTCATCGACATCGACGATGCCGGTTTCGGTCGTCCCCGGCTGCGGGCGTTCCTTGATCAGCGTGTCCATGGTGGCCTGCACCGAGCCGAACTCGCCCAAAAGCGCGTAGAGCAGGTCGAGGATGTGCGAGCCGATGTCGAACAGGGCGCCGCCGCCGGCGATGTCTTTGCGCTGTCGCCAGCTCAGCGGCTTGCGGGGATCGATATAGCTGGAGCGATAGTAGCGACCGCGGAACGAGAAAACTCGGCCCAGGAAGCCCTCTCGCACGAGTTGCCGGGCGCGCAGGATGGCCGGGAAGAAGCGGAAGTTGAAGGTCATCTGCGCCCTGACGCCCGCCGCCGCCACCGCCGCCACCATGCGCTGGCCTTCGGCTACGTTCATCGCCAGCGGTTTTTCGCAGTAGATGTGCTTGCCAGCGGCGGCGGCGGCCTCGACGATGGCAGCGTGCATGTGGTTGGGCGCGCACACATCCACCACATCGACATCAGGTCGGGCCAGGAGCAGGCGATAATCGCTGGTCGCGAACTCGCAGCCGATCTCGCCTGCCGCCGCTGCCGCTGTCTCCGCTCGCGTCGTGGCCACGCCCACCAGCCGGAAGGTGTTCTGGGGCAGGCCATAGTGGAAAGGCAGCGAGCGATACGCCATTGCGTGCACCCGCCCGATGCCGCCGTACCCGATCATGCCGATGCCGAGTGCTTTCATGCTCCCACCTTATGCGATCAAGCGGCCATCGGCAGAGCGATAGCGATCGCTGGCGGCATCCATCACCGCCCGCAGTTTGCGCACGGCGGCAGGGATTTCGCCCGTGCCGGGTTTGAGCTTGCCGCCGGAACCCTTCAGCAAAGGCGACGAGAACTCGCCCACGGTCATGCCGGCGGCGATGAACTCGGCCACATTGCCGGCGTTCAGCCCGCCATCTTCCATCAACTCGATCTGGCCTTCCATGCCCGCTTCGGCGATCATGTCGTGCAGCTTGCGCATGGTGCGCACCATGATCGCGTCCATGGTGTGCGGGCTTTTCCCGGCCAGCGGCTTGACCCAGAACGGCGCCCGGCTCTCGTACTCGATGATATCGACATACGGATGAATGAACTGCTCGAAGGCGGTAGTGGGCACGCCCTGCCAGGCCCAGACGCCCACCTTCAGTTCCAGCTTCTCTTTGATATAGGTGATCTGCTGGAAGATCATCTCGCCCGTGGTCTCGATCGGCAGGCTGATCAGGTTGACGCCCAGTTCCTTGAGTTGGTCGAACACGTCGAAGGTCGGGCGGTACATCTGCAATTGCGCTTCGACCTCCAGCGAGGTGCTGGCGCGTGTGGCTTCGATAATGTCGAAGCCGCCGCGCGGCATGCCAAAGTCCATGTATTTGCCGTCGCGGACTTCGATGTGCAGCCAATCGACGCCTGCCTCTTCCAAATCCTTGATTTGGGCGCCGAGAGCCGCATAATCGGCCCAAAACAGCCCGGCGGCGATCTTGCACTTCTGGGCAACCTTGCCTATCGTATCTGCCATGTGTGTCTCCTTGGGTGGGTTGATCGGTGATAAGTGGTCAATAATTGGTAATTGGTAATTACTAACCACTGACTACCAACTACCAATTACCAATTACTAATTACTTTAGTTTCCGGTAACTCGGTGACGAGTTGAAGCGCCGCGATTTCGGTATTGCGGTTCTGAACCTTACAAAAGCGATAGAAAAGGATGAGGAATGAGGTCAGGGATGCCGTTTACGACGGCGA
>JAIBAP010000048.1 GCA_019695115.1 Caldilineales bacterium
CCCTCCCTGCGTCTCCCCCTCCCTGCGTCTCCCCCTCCCTGCGTCTCCCCCTCCCTGCGTCTCCCCCTCCCTGCGTCTCCCCCTCCCTGCGTCTCCCCCTCCCTGCGTCTCCCCCTCCCTGCGTCTCTGCGTCTCCCTCCCCCTCCCTTACAAGAAAGGAAAGCATTATGTCAAACAGAATCCGCATCGGCGTCATCGGCGGCAGCGGCGTCTACAATCTGCCGGGGCTGACGGAAGTCGAAGAAGTCAGGTTGGAGACGCCGTTCGGCGCGCCCAGCGACGCCTACATCCTGGGCACGATCGACGGCCAGCGGGTGGCTTTTCTGGCCCGGCATGGCCGCGGGCACTTGATCAACCCCACCCATCTGAACAGCCGCGCCAATATCTGGGGCTTCAAGCAGCTGGGGGTGGAGTATCTGATCGCGATGAATGCCTGCGGCTCGCTCCAGGAGCAGTACGAACCCGGCCACATCGTCATCCCCGACCAGCTTTTCGACCGCACGCGGCTGCGCCCGCTGACTTTTTTCGATGACCCCGGCCTGGTGGTGCACCTGTCGGTGGCCGAGCCGCTTTGCCCCGACCTTTCGGACATCCTCTACCGGGCGGTGCAGGCCACGGGGAAGACGGTGCACAAGGGCGGGGATTTCGTCATCATCGAAGGCCCGCGCTTCAGCACCAAGGCCGAGAGCCGGGTGTTCCGGCAGCTCGGCTTCGCCATCATCGGCATGACGGCCATCCCCGAGGCTTTCCTGGCCCGCGAGGCCGGCACGTCCTACGGCATCATCGCCCACGTCACCGATTACGACGTATGGCACGAGACCGAGGAGCCGGTGACGGTGGAGATGGTGATCCAGACGCTGCTGGGCAACGCCGCCGCCGCCCAGCAGGCGACGCTAAACGCCATTGCCATGCTACGCGACGCCCCGCCCTCGCGCTATGCCGACGTCCTCCAGGATGCCATCATCACCAACCGGGCGCTGATCCCGGAGGGGTTGAGGGAGAAGTATGGGATGTTGATGGGGAGGTTTGTGTAGCGCAAGTCCTCGTTAGCCGGCACGCCTCGCCCCGCACCTATCTGCACGATGACAGAGTCAGTCAAGGTGGTAGCAGCCTCACAATTGAACCCGCGGCTGGGCGCCAGGAAGGTCTTGCTCTGGATTTACGGAGTTTGCGCCCTGCTCTTGTTTGTATCCAGCACTTGGGTGCTGCGACTGGTGGTTGCACAGATTGGCGAAGTGTACGGTGGGTTTGTGCTCATGCTTGATGATAGCATTGATCCGCCGTACATCGTGGGACCGGAGTTGTGGCGCACGGCGGCGTCTGCAGACGAGTTGCACTTGTTCGATCAAGTCAAAACCATCGAAGGACGCTCGGCCGGGGAATTTGGCGAAGTCTTCGCTTCGCTGCAAAGTGGCGATCTGGTGACATATGAAATACAGCGGGGCGAATCACGAATGCTCATCCAGAAACGGGCCGAACGATTTACGTTCGACCGCTTCCTGGTCTCACACGGGTTGCTTTACCTGACCGGTACAGGCTTTCTGATCGCAGGTTTCGCCTTATTATGGGCAACACGGCGCCAGGACCTGACAATCATGGCTTTTGTCTTTCTGCCCGCAGCCGCAGCCTGGCTCACCCACAGCACTCACACCAATATTGCGCGGCCAGATGCGGTTCACCCGGCTTTCGATCTGCTGGTTTGGACCCCGGCGCTGCCGCTCGTCGCCGCATTTTTGCTTCATCTCGCCCTGGTCTTTCCCACGCCGCACGGGCTAGCGACACAACGGCCCTGGCTGGTGTGGATACCGTACGCTCTGGCCGCGATTCTCATCAGTACATACCGATGGGGGCGAAGCCTGGACGACAGCAACATCGATTACATCGTCTTAGCGATCATCATAGTCTTTGCGGCTGTTGGTGTCCTCAGCCAATTGTTGGCCTGTGCACGGGGTTATTGGCTAACAAAACGAAAGGGCGATATCGCAGGCAAACGAATCGTGGAAACGGTCGTGGCGTTGTGGTTGGTGGCGGCAGGTGTGTTCGTTGTCCTCGGCTTCATACCATTCGTCATCCTCGAGGCGCCACTGATGCCATGGGAAATCTGGATCTCAGTCATTCTCATGTTTCCACCGGTGGCCGTCTACGCTCTGCGCAATGCAGAGGTGGGCGGTCAGTTGCAGGAGGAAGTTATACAAAGGCAACGCTATGCCGACAAGGTTGCCGAACTACACGGCATACGCGAACAGACATTGCACGAAGTGGCCGACGCCCTGCACGATCGGGTGATCCCCGACCTGCGCGGGCTGCACTTCGCTGCCGTCGCCGCCGGTCGTCGCCTGGTACAACCCGTCGATCCCGCCCTGGCCGACGATTTGCACTTCATCACCAGCACGCTGAACCAGCTTTCCAACCAGACGCGGGCGATCATGGAGGGCACCAAGCCGGTGGATTGGGCCGAAACAGACCTGGGCCAGGCGCTGGTCTGGTTGGTCAACAGCTTCCAGCACGCCAATCCCAGACTGCAAGTTGCCCTGGAAACGACGCCTTATGACGAATCCGACCCGCCAACGGTGAAAGAGGCCCTGTATTTGATCACGCGCGCGGCTTTGAGCAACGTGCAGGAACATGCCCAGGCCGGCCGGGTGGACATCACCCTGCGTAGTTCCGGCTCGTCTGGGGTGTTGCACATCGCCGACGATGGCAGGGGGTTCGACCCGGCGGCAGCGCCCAAGCCCGGCGGCGATGAGCGCCGGCACCTGGGATTGGGCAATATGAGTCTGCGCGCCGCCGAGATCGGCGCCCATTTCGAGGTCAGCACTCAGCCTGGGCGCGGGACGGCGATCGCGATCAGTTGGGAGCGTGAACGATGAGCAGTATTCGTATCCTGGCCGTGGACGATAGCGAGACTTTCTTGCGCGGGCTGGGTGGCTTGCTGGCGACGGAAGCGGATCTGGAAATCGTGGGCGTGGCGCGCAGCGGGGCCGCGGCGGTGGCGCAGGCGCGGCGCTTGCAGCCCGATGTGGCGCTGATGGATTTGCGGCTGGCCTGGGATAGCGGCTCGGCGCGGGCGACGCAGGAAGATGGGTTACGCGCGATCCGGGAGATGGCCAGGCAATGGCCGCAGATGGCGATCGTGGTGATCAGCAGCTTTTCGGAGCGACGGTGGGTGGCGATGGCGATGGATGCCGGGGCCAAAGGCTTTTTGCCCAAAGAGGCGCCTCCCGAAGCGATCATGGCGGCGGTGCGAACGGCGGCGCGCGGAGGCATGGTGCTGACGCCGGAGCAGTTCGGTTGGCTGCGCGACGCCGTCGAGCCGTTGACCGGGCGCGAGCGGGACGTGTTGGCGCTGTTGGCGCGGGGCCAGAGCGACAAGGAGATCGCACACGGACTGGGGATCTCGGTCGGAACGGCCAGCAAGCATGTGGAGAATATTCGGGCGAAGCTGGGGGCCGCCAGCCGGGGGGAAGCGGTGGCGCGGGCGCGGGAGCAGGGGTTGATCTGAAAATACGCAGAAGTGCGTAGGTGGGGGTGGGAAAAGGGCGGATGCAGGGAGGGCGGCAAGCGCATAGACTGAGGCTGAGATTGAGAAATGAACCAGCCGATCCGAGTCCTCATCGCTGACGACAATGCCGTGTTCCGGCAAGGCCTGTGCCGGTTGCTGGCAAGCGACCCTGAGATCGAGGTCGTGGGCGAGGCGGGAGACGGATATGCCGCCGTCGAGCAGGCGCTGGCCTGCGCCCCCGATGTCGTGCTGATGGACATCCGCATGCCTGGGCAAAGCGGGTTGGAGGCGGCGCGGCAGATTTGGCTGCAGCGACCGCAAATAAAAATCATCGTGTTGACTGAATATGACTCGACTGCACTACGCGCCAAAACCGATCAGGTCGGTATCGCGGCCTATCTGACCAAGCAGGTGGATAGTAGTGAACTGCTAAAGACTATCCACAAGACGATACCCTGACCGTGAGCGTCGCCTGGTTTGCCCTTTTCGTGATCTTGACAACGGGGACAACCTCACGGTTCAGCATGAAGCAAGTGAAAAATATCCAGTAGAGTTAGGAGACACCTGAAGATGAAAACCATCTGCTCAATCACCATTATCATTATCAGTATGCTGATTATTGTAGCTTGTTCGTCCACGAAGAATGAAGTTGGCGGCAAAGTTGCAGATACCACTATGAACGAAATCAGTCAGCATATCCCAGGTTTTTGCGATAATTCTGGGCTTGATTGTACGAGCATAGAATTCAAATCCATGAGTACTCCGGACCTTACTCAAGAAGAGAAAGATTCCGGAATTCTGGACCGCCAATGCGGCACGGTAACTTTCGAATACACATCGAACGAAGAAGATGTGTCAAACACGGTCTTCGCTATCTTTGAAAAGGACCGATTGGGATGGTCGGGTCTCTACGACTCACCGTTTCCAAGCGTTATTGGCCTTTTTGTTGATGATGACGGTTATCCTGTCGAGTCACCGCGGCGAGAAATATGGGAGGAGAAGGGATGCGGACGAGCGGAGGATTTCGACAAACTTGACGAAAGGAAGCGATTTGGCGGCATGTTGATCGACGGCCTTGTGGATGATTGGGCAGACGAGAAATGTCCGATGCAGAAAGATGACGAGGATAGCGATGCCCCAGAGTGGCTCGATCTGAAGGGGGTATGTACAAAGGTGGGGGAAGACTATCTGTTCGTGCTCATGGAATTCGGAGGACCTATGGCAATGGACGCGGGCGAAGCCGATTCCAGTGCATACCTACTTACACTGACCGATACGATAGTCGATGACATAGATGAGTCAGAAGGGGTGTTTATGAGCCAGCTAATACCACCAGCGACCACGGCATTTGGTATGGCGATCTACATTCCTGGACAAGATGAACGTATCGGATCGATTGGCAACCAACAAGATGTCGACAACGCGACCGATATGTCTAACTTCGCGTCAGCATTTGATCGAAAATACCTGGAATGGGCATTGCCAATCAGTCCAATTAAGAATGTATTTATGGGGCCGCTATGGCTGAACGTAGCCACGTTCAGCAGCCCGGAAGCAATATTCGATGAAGGTTCGACAGCAACTGACTTCAGCGAAAACTCGATTATGATATGGTCTGGCGAATAGCAATACCTTCGCTAAAACGAGTTGAACCGGGGAGAGCAACTATGTACATCCTGAGTTGGGGAAACCGGAGCCTGGCGCACCGAGTCGCACCATAACACTGAATGCCGCGGGGTTGCTTGCTCTGCTTGGCGAGAGGCGAGCAAGCAACCCACGGCACAGAGTCGCCGGTATGATCTACATCATAGTCAGAATGTATCTTTGCCATCATAATGGGTTGCATATCGCCACGCGCTTAGCGATGTCAGTCCATTTACAATAAACCTCACATCTTGCCATGGATGTGTGCTGTGTCCCATCGCTTCTGGCCGCCTCGCCGCCGCCCGGCCATCTCTCTGCCTTTTCCTCTCGCCCGCGCCTATGTGCGCGGGCGTTTTGTTTCTAGAATAAACCATCAGGAGACAAACGATGCCAACCAAAAGCCATCCCCTCCGCATGTTGGGGCTAACACTATTGGGTGTTGCCGTGATTTTAGTTGCTACGATGGCTGCGAATTGGGCGCTACCAGAAGCCGATTCAGGCATGGCTCAGATTTCACCGTCTCCCCGTTTGGTACGCTGCAGCAGTGTGGATGCCGCCAATCCGCCCCAGTACACCCACTTCGTGCTGACTTGCATCACCGAAGATGGCATCCCCTTTGACGAGGATGGCCTCACGGTACCTGCCGCATGGCGTTTCTACATTACCGACCTGATCAATGAAAGCTCACAATCCAGCAGCTACATCGTCCAGCAGCGCGGTGGGATGAGCGTAGCGGTGCTTCAATACGCTACCGCCAGCGATTATCACTCCACCCTGCACCTGAACTCACCCTATTTCGTGCTGCTGGGTGGCGACCGCCTGTACACAAGGTACCGGTTGTACGCAACCGGGCACGTGGTGAGCAATCAGACGTTCTTACCCAGCATGACGCGCTAATCGGTATCAAACCGATCCACAGACTCCATCAGCGCTCGCACTCTCTTTTATCCCTCCCACTGCCTTGCAAGGAGCCTCCCTATGCAAACGCGCCGCCTCACCTTCCTGGTCTCTTTCTTCTTGATGTTGGTGTTGCTGGTCGGCGCGGGCATGGCCGGCGCGGGCGCCAGTTCGCAGCCAAGCGCCGTTTTCGCTCAAACTGCTTCTCCAGCTAACGATAACACCGAATTTAGCGACACCCTTGCCATATCTGCAAATGACCTTCTACAGAATACCAATACTGCTGTAATACTACCATCTGCGTCGCATCACTCGGAAGATGATCTATTCGCTGCCATCTCAAATACAGACGCTATACGAAATAACGCAGGCTTTCGTAGACAATACCTTTCTGCCAATGATGACGGATTTACCAATCAAGTACCTATTGGTTTCTTATCTAATTTCTTTGGTGGTATCTACAATACTCTATATGTGAATAATAATGGAAACATAACATTTGATCAATCACAAGCAGAATATACTCCTTATGATCTAACATCTACTCATAGAGTCATTATTGCGCCATTTTTCGCTGATGTCGATACACGCGGATACGGTTCCGATCTGACAACTTTTGGAATCGACACTGTGGACGGAAAACCAGCTTTTGGAGTCAATTGGGTTAATGTTGGTTACTATTCTGGTCACACAGAAAAATTGAATTCATTTCAGCTTGTCCTCATCAGTCGAAATGACATAGGACAGGGCGACTTCGACATTGAATTCAACTACGCACAAATTCTCTGGGAAACCGGTGATGCCAGCGGCGGTAACGGTGGGTTAGGCGGTGCTTCTGCCCGCGTCGGCTATTCCAATGGAACCAGGCAACCCGGGACCTTCTACGAACTCCCTGGTTCAGCCGTTAACGGAGCGTTTCTCGATTTGAATTCATCCACCGGTCTCATTCATCACAGCCGCAACTCGGCCATCCTGGGTCGATACATGTTCGAGGTGCGAAACGGAGTGGTCCTGCCAACCCATACACCATCTCCTACCAATACCCCAACACCTACCCTCACCCCCACCCCTACCAACCCCGCCATCGGCGCCATCGACAACCCTAGTTGCGACGCCATCACCGGCTGGGCCGGCGATAAGGACGACCCCAACCGCCCAGTCGAAGTCCATCTCTATGCCAACGGCCCCTACGACAGCGGCACATTCATCGGCGCCGTGGTGGCCGACCTACCACGCGAGTCTGCCGTCTGCAACGCCCTGGGCGGCGTCAATTGCGGCGTCTGCCCGGCGGACCAGCCGCAGTGCAAGCACGGCTTTGCCTTCACCGCCATCCCGGCCTGGCTGCAGGATGGACATCCTCACGCCATTTATGCTTATGGCCTCAACCTGCCTGGAACCGCGGGCAACCCAGCCAACCCCCTTTATGGCGTACCCAAGACCCTGACCTGTCTACCCACCCCCACTCCCACGCCTTCGCCAACCAGAACTCCTACTGCCGTCCCAGCCAACTCGGCCATTGGCGCCATTGGCGAGCCAACGTGCAGCGCCATCACCGGCTGGGCCGGCGACAAAGACGACCCCAACCGCGCCGTCGAAGTCCATCTCTACGCCGATGGCGACTATTCGAGTGGCCGCTTCATCACCGGCTTGTCTGCAGATTTGCCCAGAGAAACGGCCGTCTGCTCCATCCTGGGTGGGATCAACTGCGGCGTCTGTCCCGCCGACCAGCCGCAGTGCAAACATGGATTCAGGTTCCCCAACCTCCCAGCCTGGCTGCTGGACGGGCAATCTCACACCATCTATGCCTACGCTCTCAACTTGCCCGGCACCAGTGGCGATCCGGCCACGTTGCTGGCGGGTTCACCCAAAGCGCTGCAATGCCTGCCCACGCCTACCTACACGCCTTCGGCTACCCTCAGGGCAAGCCCTACGCTCACGCCCACAAAAACCGCAACCCCCACACCAAGTCCGACTTCCACTTCCACACCCATCCCCGGCGATCTCACCCCCACCCCACGCCTCCCCACCCCCACTGCCACCCCCGATTTTCCGGTCTGCACCCTCACAGTCGAGAAGACCGCCTTCCCCAGCGTAGCCCGCATCGACGGACAGGTAGGGGTCATGCTCAGGCTGGAGGGAGAATGCGCCTCCGAAGTCGGCGCGGCGGTGGATGTGGCGCTGGTCATCGACCGATCTTCCTCCATGTGCGGCGTCAAACTCGACCAGGCTGAGGCTGCGGGCCAGGCCTTCCTCGACAATATGACCTTCCCGCCAGACCAGGCCAGTATCATTTCCTTTGCCAGCACCGCTCAGCTGCAGGCCGGACTCACCGGCAACCGGACGCAGGCGGGCAATGCCCTGGGCAGCATTGCCTGTGGCGGCTTCTCACGCATCGACGCCGGCCTGAACAAGGCCTTCGAGGAGATGTCCGGGGCGCGACGGGTGGCAGGGCACACCCCCGCCGTCCTCCTGCTGACGGACGGCAATCCCGAAGGCAGCTACGCCGACGATGTGCGAGCCGCGGCGCAACACCTCCGTGAGGCCGGGATCCAATTCTACACCGTCGACTTGGGCGAGGATGCCGATGCTGCGCTGCTGCGCGAGATCGCCACCGCGCCTGACCACTTCTACCAGTCGCCTACCGGCGAACAGCTCGAGGCCATCTATACCCGGTTGGCGGGCGAACTGCGCCAGGTCCCAGCCGCCAACCTTAACCTGGTCGATGTGGTTGGGCCGAATTTCGAGATCGTTCCTAACTCGTTCAGCGGAGCAGCTACACCACGGGTCGACGGGCAAACCCTGTCCTGGGCCATTCCTCGGCTCGACGTCGGAGCCAGCGAAGTCCGCTTTAGCGTCAAACCCAAAGCCTGCGGCACGTTTCCGGTCAACGAATCGGCTGCCGTCAGCTATGACGACAACCGCGGCGTCCGTCGCACCGCCAACTTCCCCATCCCCAGCGTCACCGTAGCTGGTTGCGATGAGGCGCTTACCGACATCTTCATCCGCGATAACGACACCGACGACGGCCGCATCCCCAGCAGCCGGCCATGGTGGCTAAGTCCCGATATCTGGGTGCGCCACAGCCAGGACGGCGGGGAGCAGCACGAGAATCCGCAGGCTGGACAGCGCAACTTCATCTACGCCCGCATCCACAACCGGGGGACGACGCGGGTGCGAGACATCGCCGTGGCCTTCTACTTCGGCAACCCCAGCCTGGGCCTCAGTTGGCCGGACAATTGGACGCCACTCGAAGCCACGGCCCACATCGACAGCCTGGCGCCCGGCCAAGCGACGGTCGTCTCCATCCCCTGGGACGTGCCCAACCTCAGCGGTCACTTCTGCCTGCTGGTGCGGATCAGCGCCGCCGCCGACCCCATCCGGCTGAATGACACCGCCTGGGACAACAACATCGGCCAGCGCAACCTGCACATTGTCGCCTATCCCCAACCCGCGGCCGGCGCCTGCCAACTGGACAAGAGCGGGATGTACAGCGACCGCATCGGCTTCGACGTAGTCAACACCCTCGCCGCCTCCAGCTTGATGGACTTCGAGATCGCCGCCAATGGGCTGCCGGTCGGGGTCGAGGTGCGTTTCGAGCCGGGCGGGCTGGCCGGGCGCTGGAGCTCGCTGGATGGGTTGGTGGTCGAGGCCGACGGCCGGCTGCGACTGACAAGTGCGCCGGCGCGAGTCTACGGCATACGGCTCGCCCCCTACGAGAAGCGCACGGTGTTTCTGGAAGTCAGGGCGCCGGACAACAGCCGCTTCACGGTCGGGTTGACCGAGATCGTTCGCGGGCAGGTGGTGGGTGGGAACACTTACCAACGCTACCTCCCGCCTTGCCCTCTCGCCCTGCCGCTCATCCTCGGCCCTCGGCCCGGTTGTCGCCCCGGCCACACCTATACCGCCGACGCCGATTTCGACCAGGGCCTGATGATCAACATCAACCACCGCGTGCCCAGCAGCAACCAACTGCAATTGAACGACAAAGTGACGCCGCTGCCCTTCATCTGGATCGCGCTTTCGGGACGGGGCACGGTGGCCAAGGTCAACACCGAGACCGGCGTCGTGCTCGGCGAATATCTGTCGGCGCCTTCCGGTCGCAGTCGCAATCCCTCGCGCACCACCGTCGATCTCAACGGCAATGTCTGGGTGGGCAATCGCGACGAAGCCGCAAGCGGCAAAGGGTCGGTCGTACACATCGGGCTGTTGGAGAACAGCCAATGCATCGATCGCAATGGCAACGGCGTCATCGACACCTCGACCGGGCTGAGCGATGTGAAACCCTGGCCCAACGCTGGCGGCGTCGACAACGGCGGCGGCGTGGCGACGGCAGAGGACGAGTGCATCATCGACTATCTGCGCACCAGCGGCACCAACGTGCGCACGGTGGCGGTGGATGTGCGCAACAATGTGTGGGTGGGCGGTCTAGGCAACATGGTGCACGATCTCATCGATGGCAACACCAAGGCGGTGCTGAAAACGATCCATCCGACTTGCGGCGGCTATGGCGGGCTGGTCGATGCGGCGGGGGTGCTGTGGTCTGCGTCGGGCAACAGCGCCGACAGCAAACTCCTACGCTACAACCCACTTACGGATGAAGCCCGCTGCATCGCTATACCGTATGGCTACGGTTTGGGTATAGACAGCCAGGGCAACATTTGGCATAGTCAATGCAGCGCCAACCAGGTCAAGAAGTTGGATGCGAACGGGGCGACCCTGGGCGATTATGCCAGCACTGGCTCCTGTCCAACCGGCCTGACCGTGACCCCCGCCGACGACAACGCCTGGATCGCTAATCGATACTCCGCCAATGTCACGCGGCTCGGCAGTACTGGCAGCGCGCTGGCTACCATCCCGGTGGGCGGCTCGCCGACTGGCGCCGCTGTGGATGCAGCGGGCAAGGTGTGGGTGACGAACTATGACTCGAACAATGCCATGCGCATCGATCCGGCCACGAATTCCGTTGACCTGACGGTGCCGCTTGGCGCCAATGCTCATCCTTATAACTACAGCGACATGACCGGTTCGGTCGTGCTCAGTTCACCGCCACAAGGCAAGTGGGTGGTCATTTACGATAGCGGAACCGCGGCTACACCCTGGGGAACCATCGCATGGAACGGTATGGAGCCGGTAGGGACAAGCCTCACTGTGCGTGTGCGCAGCGCCGAGAGCCGCACCGACCTGGGCGGCCAGGCGTGGGTGAACGCAAGCAACAATGTAGTCCTGGTTGGCGCACTCTCCGGTCGCTATCTGCAAGTCGAAGTGCAGTTCCTGGGCACCGACCAGGGCGCGTCGCCCATTTTGTATGACCTGACCGTAACGCCGCTCTGCCAGGCAGCACCATCGACGCCGCCAGAACCATCCTCGCCAGAAGCGGCGCCATTTGCGCTGCCGAAGGATTAGGGCGTCCCGCAACTGGTACTTGATGCAACGAACAGGGAGGACTACAACTATGCCGCCTCGCCGTATCGTTTTTCTGGTCGTTATCACGGTGTTGGCCTTTTTCCTTGCCGGCTGCGCGGCTGGTGATAGCCAGGAGGCTTCCCCTACCATCCAAGCTCCAACACCGACAATTCAGGCGACAGCCACACCGCCTCCGACCGCAACTCTTACACCCACCGCCACCCCCACCCCTGTTCCTCCCGCCGTCCTGCAAGGCAGAGTGCTCGACCCAGCCACGGGCGAACCGGCCGTCGGAGCCGAGATCACGGCTGGAGAACAGAAAGCCACCGCCGACGCCGATGGCCGCTTCATGATCTCCGGCCTGGCTCCCGGCCAGTATGTCGTGCTGGTCAGCCATCCCGCCTATGATCCCTACCTGTCGGGGATCCTGACCCTGAACGCAGGCGAGACGCAAAACCTGGATGTGCTGCTCAGCGCTAGCGGCACGACGCGCTACCCCACCGACCCTATGGCGCAGAATCAGGTGGACCCCGCCGGCGCGCCTACTGCCGCCGAGGCCGAGCGTCTGGCCCGGCTGCAAGGGTTCCGGGGGCAGGTGGCAAGCATTCAGGAAACCCTGCTGGATGGACAGTTCCTGGTGAACTACCGCTTGGGCGGCTCTTTGCGCGCGGCCGTGGCGACGCTCAATCATCCGGCTTGGGAACTGATCGACCAGGACGGCCGGTTATGGTACATCGTGCGGGTCTGCGGCAATCTGGCCGTCGCAAGACCTGCCACAGCCTCACTGCCGCCGCAGCTCGAGGCTCAGCCCTACCCGGTCGTCACCGTGGGCGGGCAGGCTACGATGGGTCGCGCCTGCGCCAGCGACGATTGCGAGGTGCTCATCGAGTTGCCAGCAGGCTGGCACGGCGTGGTGCTGGCATGTGCGGCCGAGTGCCAATGGTTGCGGGTGCAGGGCGAAGGCTGCCGGGGCGGTTGTTGGATCCGGTCGGAAGGACAGACGGTACTGGGCAATGCCGCGCGGCTGCCCCGTGCACCGGGCGAGATCCAGTGGTCGGCGCCAGAACCCATCAGCCCGAACGGGCAGGGTGGGCCTACGCAGCGACTCTTGCTGGACAAGAATGGGCGGTTGTGGGGGTTTTGGGAAGAACACACTGCCAACCCTAGCCCCACGAAAATCTACGAGACCATCCACTACCGCACTTGGAACGGTGTTGGCTGGAATGATCTGCAAGACATTCCTGGCAGCGAGAATAGTGGGGAGCCGTCAGCCACGGTTGCCACAGATGGAAGTGTTTTGGTACGCGCCGACCGGGCGGTTGATTTGATGAAGAACAAATTCGAAAAGATATGGTTTCGTTGGGATGGCAAACAGTGGACTGAACTCCGAGAGATGATGACGGAGTATATAGACCAGGGAAATGCCGGCGAGATTGCCGCCGATGGCTTCGGCAATGTCCTTTCATTCGCCAATGGCAGTCAGGTTTGGGATGGTTCGAGCTGGCGCAAGGCAGACGGGCCGCAATTCTATGTTCCTTCAGCGGCACTGCGCTTGGATAGTCGTGGGCAACTGCACATAGTCCAGAGCGGGAATGAAGGCATACGGCACTGGATTTGGAATGGCGAGGCGTGGGCCCTGGGAGAGACCATCTACAGGCCATTTTCTGACGAGGCGGCAGTCTACGCCAGTTTGTCCGTCGGCCCGGGCGACGCCATTCATGTGGTTTGGGTCAGCAGCCGCCCGCGATCGCTCGACCCCAATACGCCGACGCCGCATCGGGTGTTGTACAGCCGCTGGACCGAGGCGGGATGGACGCCGCCTCAAGTCATCATGGGGCCTTTCGACGACAAAAGCGCATGGTTCCCCGCTATGACCGTGCTGCCCGATGGTCTGATCGTAGTGGTGTGGGGCGATGTGGGTGTGTTTCCGCACTCAGCAGTGTATGCCACGTGGGGCGATGGCCAGACTTGGACCCCGCCCGTGGTCATCGCTGCCAGTGACAAAACTGAATCGATGTATCCCTCGATCGCAGCCGACGCGGATGGGAACATCCACGTCATCTGGATGGGCAACGGCTCAAATCCTGTGTACCACGTCTTGGGCAGGCGCTAATGACCGCGGATCGGCAGAGATTCGCATGGTTTGCGCACCCTTGCTCACTTTCCAGGTTTCCCTCCGTCTCTCTCCTATCGCCTCGCAAGGAGCCTCCTCATGAAAACACGCCGCCTCATCTTCCTGCTCGCTTTCTTCATGATCGTGGTGCTGCTTATTGGCGGCGGAATGGCTTACTCAGGAGTGAGTTCGCAGCTGGCGCCAGCGCGGCCTCTCCCTTCCGATTTCCCCGGCAGCCCCATCCTCTTCGTCCAAAACGCCGGGCAATGGCCCGAACCCGCCCGCTTTCAGATCTGGGGCGGCCCGGCAGGAACGATGTGGCTGGCGGAGGATGCCATATGGCTCACGTTCGTCGAACACTCCACTGAGCCTGCACCTGTCGACTCGCCATCTTCGTCTGATTCCGCATTTCGCAGTCCGCAATTCGAAATCCAAAATTGGAAAAGCGCCAACATCAAACTCACCTTCGCTGGCGCCAATCCGCATCCTATCATCGAACCGTACGGGCGGTTGGAGACCACAGTCAGCTACTTCATCGGCAGCGACCCGGAGCAATGGCGGCCGGAAGTCCCGGTTTGGAGCGGGGTGCGCTATGTGGACGTGTGGCCGGGGATCGATCTAGTGTTGGCGGACAAGGCCGGACGGTGGGGATGGTGGTGGGAAGCTAGCGTAGAGGCGGACCTGGACGTAGTGCGGCTGCGTGTGGAGGGCGCCGAGGTGGTGAGGGTGGAGGGAGGAGCGCTCGTGCTGCACACGGAGGCCGGTGCCATCGCCTTGTCCCTGCCGGCCGCCGACTTCCTCTACCGGATCGAGAGTGTGCTGCCCGATGGACGGGCGCAGTCGACGGAAATCTCACCCGCGCTTGGTTCCGACCAGATCGCCCCGCAGCCGGAAGCAGGCCTGCTTCCTGTCGCCGACCCCAGCGCCTTGCTTTTCAGCACTTATTTGGGCGGCGCGGCCGACGATGAAACCTACGGTTTCGACGTCAACGCCGCTGGCGATGTTTATATCATCGGAACCACGCGTTCATCCAATTTTCCTACGACACCGGGCGCGTCCGACCGCGCTCTGGGCGGCGTACGCGATGCCGTTGTCGCCAGAATCAACGCTGAAGGCAACCATCTTGTTTATGCCGCCTTCTTGGGCGGCAATGGATCCGATTGGGGATTCGACATTGCCGTCGATGAAGCCAGCAGCGCCTATCTCACCGGCTATACTGCATCATCCGATTTTCCGACCAGCGCCAATGCCTACGACCGCAGCCTGAATGGCGGGCGGGACGTCTTTCTGGCGCAACTGAATGATGGCGGCAGCAGTTTGCTCTACAGCACCTTTTTGGGCGGCTCTGGAGACGATGATGGCTACGGCATCGCCCTAGATAGCACGGGCGGCGTTACTGTCGGCGGCGGCACGGAATCAAGCAATTTTCCCACAACTGCTGGCGCGAGTGACACCTCCTACAACGGGGGCCGAGATGCCTTCCTCGCCAGGTTCACGCCAGGTGTGGGACCGCAATTGGTCTACAGCAGCTACTTCGGCGGCGCCGAGCAGGATGACATCGAAGATATTGTGATGGACGGCAGTCGTACTATCTTCGCTGTTGGGGGCACGAACTCGACCGGCTTCCCCACCACGGTCGGCGCCTACGATAGAAGCCACAACGGCGGCCGCGATATCTTCGTTGTCAAGCTCAACCCGGACGGCGGTCTGGGCTTCAGCACCTTTCTGGGCGGGTCGAGCGATGACGACGCCAATGGCATCGCAGTAGACGGAGACGGCCGCGTCTATGTTGCCGGCGGCGCAGGCTCGGCTGACTTTCCGACCGCTAATGGGTTGGATTCATCGTTGGGCGGAAACAGTGACCTCTATGTCAGCCGATTCGATCCCACCGGCGCCTCGCTTGAGTTCAGTACCTTCATTGGCGGCAGTGGGGATGATGGTGGGGGCAAGGTGCAGGTCAGCGCCAATGGGGTGATCTTCGTCTCGGGCCGCAGCAATTCGCCGGATTTCCCAACATCGGCGGATGCTCTCTTCCCCAGTCTGGCCGGCGATACTGACGCCGTGCTTGTAGCTCTGCAATCGGAACCACCCCTGCTCGGTTTTGGCACCTACCTGGGCGGTGCTGGCGCCGATGCTGCCAATGACATTGTTTTGGGGCCGGACGACTCCGTGTACCTGACCGGCAGGACGGCAGGTGGCTTTCCGATCACCGCCGGTGCATTCGACGCCACCTATAATGGCGGCGTCACCGATGCCTTTGTCAGCAGAGTGCGCGCCGGTTTCGCCCCACCGCCCGCGACCTCCACCCCTACCGCCTCACCTTACTTCCTTTGGGCCACCGAAGCTGAACAAGGCCAACTGATACAGCCCATCGCCTTGCGCACGGATCCATTGGCATCGGCCTGCTATCACATCTGGACCAACGACGACTGGTCCGAAGGCGGCGTCAGCTTCAATCTGACCGTGCCGGCCGAGAAGACTTATTATCTGTGGGCACGCGCCATGGGGCTGGCCTGGAACCAAAACTCCTTCTTCGTCTCATTTGATGGTAGACCGGACATTCACTTCGAAATTCAGCCGATTGGCGGCGAGAACGGAGTATGGGGATGGCACTGGGGAGGCGTAGAAAATGGCATTGGCAATCCCAACGCCTTTTCGTTGGCGGCTGGCCCACATACGCTCCGCTTCAAATCTCGCGAACCTAACGCCCGGCTCGACGCCGTGCTCCTCACCGACAGCAGTGCACTGATTCCCACCGATCCCTTGACTCTGTGCGGCTCTGTGACCCCAACCCACACCCCTACCGGAACTCAGACCCCTACCGGTACCCTCACGCCCACCCGGACGCCCTCACCTTCGCTCACCCCCACATCCACACGCACGCTTAGTCCAACGCCTACGCTCACCTCCACACCCACACCCACAGCCTCTCCCACGGCAACTCCCTCCCCCACCAGCACCCCCACCTTTGTTCCTCCTCCCTTCACTCCCACACCCGTGCTGCCAACGCCGACCGCGACGCCAAATTTCCCCACTTGCTCGCTCATCGTCGACAAGATCGCATTTCCCAGCGTTGCCCATATTGACGGTCAGGTTGGCGTTACCCTGCGGCTCACAGGCAACTGCCCGTCTGAAGTAGGTAGTGCAGTCGACGTGGCCCTGGTTATCGACCGCTCTTCCTCGATGTGCGGCGCCAAGCTCGACCAAGCCCAGGCCGCGGGCCAAGCCTTCCTCGACAACATGGCCTTCCCACCTGACCAAGCCAGCATCGTTTCCTTTGCCAGCATCGCCCAACTGCACACTGGGCTCACCGGCAATCGGACGCAGGCGGGCGCTGCTCTGGGCAACATCGCCTGCGGCGGCTTCTCGCGCATCGACGCCGGTCTGAACAAGGCCTTCGAGGAGATGTCCGGGCCGCGACGGGTGGCCGGACACACGCCCGCCGTCCTCCTGCTGACAGACGGAAATCCCGAAGGCAGCTACGCCGAAGAGGTGCGGACGGCGGCGCGGCATCTCCGAGAAGCCGGAATCCAGTTGTATACAGTCGGATTGGGCGACGACGCCGATGCCTCACTTCTGCGCGAGATCGCCACTGCGCCCGACCACTTCTACCACTCCCCCGCGCCCGCCGACCTGGCCGCTATCTACACCCGGCTGGCCACCGAACTTCGCGACGTCCCCGGCGTCAACGTCAATCTTGTCGACACTATCAGCCCCAGTTTCGAGGTCGTCTCTGACTCGTTCAGCGGCGCGGCCATACCTCAAGTCAACGGCCAGGTCCTCACCTGGCAACTGCCCCGCCTGGCAGCCGGCATAACAGAGGTTAGTTTCAACGTCAGGCCCAAGCAGTGCGGAACGTTCGCAGTCAACGAATCTGCGGCTATGAGCTACGACGACAATCGCGGCGTCCGGCATACCCTGGTCTTTCCCCCCACCAGCGTGGCCGTCGAGGGCTGCACCACTACGCTCAGCGACGTCTTCGTGCGCGACAACCCGTACGACACCGGCGGCGTGCCAAGCAGCGCGCCCTGGTGGGAAAGCCCTGATCTGTGGGTGCGGCGCCTCGACGACGGCCAGACCGCTCACGAGAACCCAGAGGCCGGGCAACGCAACTATATCTACGTACGCGTCACCAACCGGGGCACGACGACGATGCGCGACATCGACATCGCTGCATATTTCGCCAACCCCACCCTGGGCTTGGGGTGGCCATCAGACTGGAACGCCATCCCGGGCACGCGGCGCATCGACAGCCTGGCCCCCGGCGAAGCGACCATCGTCGCCCTGCCTTGGGATGTGCCCAACGTCAGCGGTCATTTCTGCCTGCTGGTGCGGATCAACGCCGACAACGACCCCATCCGCAACAACAGTGTGCCCTGGGACAACAACATCGCCCAGCGCAACCTGCATATCATAGCCTATCCTTTGCCGCCTGCCGGTGGCTGCCAGATGGACCTGCCCGGCTTCTACAGCGACCGCGCCGCCTTCACCGTCGCCAACCTGCTCGAAACCCCCTCGCTCGTCGATCTCCAGATCATGTCCGCCAGTTTGCCGCCCAGCGCCGAGGTGCGCTTCGAACCGAGGCCGCTGGCCGGGCGCTGGGCTTCGATGGATGGCCTGGTGCCGGAAAGCGACGGTCGCCTTTTCGTTGCAGGTTTCCCGGCCATGCTCTACGGCCTGCGCCTCAACCCGCTCGAACGCCGCACCGTCTACCTGGAAGTGCGAGCGCCGGGCGATACGCGCTTCCAGGTGGGGCTTTACGAAATTGTGCGGGGGCAGGTGGTGGGCGGGAATACGTATGAACGCTATCTCCCTCCCTGCCTGGGCCAGTTGACCGGAAAAGTGACCAACGTCTTCACTGGCAGGCCCATCGCCAGCGCATCCGTTTGCCTGCCCGCCAGCAACCAATGTGCGACCACGGATGAGCGCGGGCGCTACACTCTGGCCGGCGTCCCCGCCCAAACCCTGACGGCGCGCACCACGGCCGCCGGCTACCTGCCCCTAGCGCGCACCATCACTATCCCGACCGGCGCTGCGGCCATGGCGAACTTCGAGTTGGCGCCTATCCCCCCCGCCGAGGACATGCGAATTGTGCTGACGTGGGGATCGGCCCCGCGCGACCTCGACGCTCACTTGTGGTTACCTGCGCCTCAGCCTTTCCATGTCTACTACTCACAGCCCGGCATCTGCGCCGCCTTCCCGCATGCCTGCCTGGACGTGGACGACACCACCGGCTACGGCCCTGAAACCATTACCATTCACCAACGGCTCGACGGCAGCTACACCTTCGCCGTGTATCAGTTCACATTTGGCGGTGCACTGGCGGGATCCGGGGCCCGCGTACAGGTGTACAATGGGGGAGAGCTGCTGGCACAGTTCGAGGCTCCCACAGTCGGCATCGGCCGTTGGTGGCATGTCTTCGACCTTGACGGAACGACCGGCATCCTCACGCCGCGCAACCGCATTCTCTCGACCCCGCCAGGGCCGTATGCCACCGCTAGCGATGCGGCGCCGCAGGGCAAAGAAGGCGCGCGGTGAGCAAGTCACATGTGGACGAGACTACTGAAGCAAAGCCCCTCATCTCTCCCCCCCTCGGACATCACCCCCTCGCTCTCCTCGATCAAAAACGGCGGGTTCGGCTGCTCGAAACTCAACCCCGGCGCTGGAATGCGATGATGCTTGATGTCCGGCGGGATGTGCTTGTGATGCGGATGCGTGCTGGCCAGTGTTGGATCGTTGGGATGTGGCTGCGAGTCGTACCAATACAACTTCTCGGATCCCTGCCAGACCTCATAGCCGTATCCTCGTAGCACCACACCGCCGCCGCCGAACGTCAGACGCTCTTTCACCACGAGATGATGACCGCTGTCGAAGATGATCTCGCCCGCCACTGTCGCGACGCTGGCCCCTTCCCGCGCAACTACAAGCGTCGAAGTGACTATATTGGCATAACGCTCTGGCAGGGTGTAGACGAAGGTCTCGTAGTCACGCAGGGACCGGAATGCGTTCACGTCGCGCTGCCCTTTCGATGACATTGGCCAGCAGGGTCTGTCGTCTCAGCGCCTGGATCGTAGTGCGATACTGCTCGCGCCGCTCCTGGAAAATCTCATAGACCCCCGCCCAGTCGCTCCAATCCAGCACCCAGGCGTCATCCGCCGGCTCTTCGCCGCTTATATACGACTCGTAGAAGGTTTCGGACAGAACGCCGTATTTGCGTTCATAGGTTAGCAAGTCTTCTTCGAGCGCGTGAATATCGAGAATGATTTCGTCGAGTGTCATCGTCGTTGCCTCCGCTTCAGGGCGAATTATACTGCCGGCGCGCCGGTGAGCAAAGCACCCTACCTCCCCACCAACTCCAAATAATCCGCCCGCGCATTCCGGTCCGGCTTCAGCCCCAACAAACGCAGAAGCTGCGAGGTCAGCGCCGCTTTGCGCTCGGCATCGCTGGCCGACCAGGTGCGGGCCTTGATCTCGATGAAATTGCCGGACCCCTGTGGCCGCGTGATCTGGTCGAGATTGATGGCAAACTCCGTCGCCTCGTACTTCACCCAGTAGCGCTTACGCCACTTCACGATCTCGAACTCCTGCCGGGGCATGAAATACTCGCGATAGAAACGCAGCGAATAGGTGGCCTGAGCGGTGTAGCGCGAGCGCGAGAGAATGACCGAATCCTGGAACTCGCGATCCTTGATCCCCTCCATCAGGGTCAGGCTGTAGGTGGGGCGCACACTCAAGGCCGTCGCCCGGCCTTCTTCGCCCGCGCCCACCAGCTCGTTATCCTCGCGGTAGCGCAGATAGCGGTCGCCCGTCCCGCCCTCGAACAGAAAATAGGTATCGAACTGCTGCCGCACCGACTGGCGGATGATCTCCAGGTCACTCGCCAGCAACCTGGCTTCGACCGCATCCACCTCCTCGATCCGCACCTTCACCTGCACTTCATACGTCTCCTTCTGGGCAAAGCCGCCAATCGCCACCGTCTTGTTCAGAAGACTGCCCTCGCGTTCGGCCATGAAGGTATTCACCCGTGCGGCGATTTCGGCCGCCCGCGCCTGCACCGCCGGCAGATCGACCGTCAGCAGCGCCCGATCCTGCACCAACTGCCGGCCATGCACCCACACATGCCGCACATCCGTGCTCTTGGCGGCATAGACCAGATGGCTGTAGACACTGTGTGGGCCGAGATGGAAGCGCGGGGCAGCGTGCGCGCCCGACTGATCCACCACCACCACATCCGCCAGTTTCCCCACCTCCAGGCTGCCGATCTCAGGGTGGAGGTGCAGGGCGCGGGCGCCCTCGATGGTTGCCATCGCAAAGGCTTCCTGCGCCGGCAGGGCGGTGGGGTCGCCGGTGGTGGCCTTGGGCAAGAACGACGCCAGCCGCACCTCCTCGAACATGTCCAGGTCGTTATTGCTGGCCGGGCCGTCGGTGCCGATCCCCACCGGGATGCCCGCCGCCCGCAGCTTCAGCACCGGCGCGAAGCCCGAAGCCAGCTTGAGATTGGAGGACGGGTTGTGCGCCACCCCGGCGCCGCTGTGATAGAGCAACGGGATCTCCCGCTCCTTGATATGAACGCAATGGGCGGCGATCACCTTGGCCTCGAACAGGCCCAGACGGTGGGTGTACTCGATCGGCGGGGCGTCATAATCCCGCAGGGCATCCTGCACCTCGATCGCCGTCTCGGACAGATGGATGTGTAGCGGCGAATCGGTGGCCACGGCCAGCGCCGTCGCCGCCTTCAGAATCTCGTCGGTGTTGGTAAAAGGCGCGTGCGGCGCCACCGCCGGCGTTATCAACTCGTGCCCTTTCCAGGCTTCGATGAAAGCCCGGCAGCGGGCCAGGCCCTCGTCCCACGACTGTGCGTCGGGCGAGGGGAACTTGAGGATCGTCTGCCCCAACACCGCCCGCATCCCCACCTCGGCCGTCGCCCGCGCCACCTCCTCCTCGAAATAGTACATGTCATTGAAGGTGGTGATGCCGCTGAGCAGCATCTCGGCGCAAGCCAGGCGCGTGCCCACCTCGCAGAAATCAGGGCCGACGAACTCGCGCTCGACCGGCATCATATAGCCCAGCAGCCACACATCCAGCCGCAAGTCATCGGCCAGCCCGCGCAGCAGCGTCATCGGCGCGTGGGTGTGGGCGTTGATAAGGCCGGGGATGACCAGCTTGCCGCTGCAATCCACCTCCTGCTCGGCCGTCACCTGCTGGCGCACGCGCTCGGCCGGGCCGACGGCCACGATCTGCGAGCCGCGTATCGCCACCGCGCCGGGGTTGAAGACATCGCGCTTGGCGTTCATGGTGACGACGACGCCATCCACCAACAACGTATCGACTTGACGCATGCTCAGGCTCCTTGATAAACGAAGCGCGTGGGTGTTCCGCCCACGCGCCGGCATCGAGACCTGCTTGGGGTCATCAGGCTTCCTCCAGCGCCGCTTCCTGACCGAAGACGAGCATGGCGGCCAAGACCATGATGACGATCAGATTGACAAACGAAGCGACGCACCACGGGCACACCTCCCGCAGCAGGAACAACTCGGTGTAGGTCAGGTAGGCGGAAAAAGCGACGCCGCCGGCCGCCAGGGCAAAAAAGGCCAGGTCGGGCAGCGAACCTCGCTCGGGTTGCTGCCAGCGGTTGTAGATCGCCAGCGCCAACAGGGCCAGATAGCAGAGCAAGCCCAAGTAAGCCACCGGGACGCCCAAGAAGTAGGCGTAGATGCTGTTCTGGACGGTCGAGCAATCGCCGACGCCGCCGCAAAAGGCCTCGGTGTTGGTGAGCTTCACCCAACTGAGATAGCCGGCGATGCCGACCCCCAGCAGGCCGAGGCCGACCAAAACGTTGCGTAGTCTGGCCGTCATTTTCAACTCCCTGACTTTGCCTGCTCGACCGCCGCCTTAAACGCCGCCGGATCGAACGCGCCTTCGTACTTCACATCGTTGATGAAGATGGTCGGCGTCGAGTTGACGCCCTTATCGCGCGCCTCGATGTCCTCACGCAACATCGCCTCCTTGTACTTTTGGCTTTCCAGACACTTAGCGAAGGCGGCCGTGTCGAGGCCGATGTCGGCGGCCCGCTGCTCGAAATCCGAGATCTGCACGGCGCGGGGGTCCTGGCGCAAGCTCGCCAGAAGAACATCATGATATTCCCAGAAACGCCCCTGGTCGGCTGCGCACTCGGCCGCCATCGCCGCCACCATCGAGTCGTTGCCGATCACAAAGCGATGTTTGAACTCGAAGCGGGCGATGCCTGGCTTCACGAGGTCCTCGCGAATAGTCTTCTCCATGACGCGGTTGAAATCCTGGCAATGCGGGCACTGGAAATCTTCGTAGGCGACGATGGTCACAGGAGCATTGGGGTCGCCCAGCGTCCGCCCGTCTGCCGGCTGCCCCACGGCGGCGGCGATCGAGCTACCGGCGGCCACGGTCGGGCTTGGTTGGCGGCTGTTCAGCAGGGCAACGACGGCCAACAACGCCAGCAGAGCGACGCCGGCGCCGGCAACCAACCACAACCAGCGCCGGCTGCTGGCTTGCTGTTTCGCCTCGGCCTCGCTGATCGGCTTGCTGCCTTTGCGCGGGGCCGGGCTTTCAATCTTCTTAGTCATAGTCAAACAATCCTTTCTGAGGGTGAAATGATGCTCCGAGTATAGCACAGCCTGCCGTCAAGGGCGATGCCGGCGATCCCAGGCTGTTCCACCGCCGGTCACAGCGCCGAACACCGGTTTGGCGCCCCCTTGCCCTGCCCGCTAGAATACGGTTTTCACATGGCCACGGCAGAACCCACGCACCCTACCCGCACCAGCCTGGCGGCGCTGTTGAGCGCGCCTGGGCTGATCGTCGTCGCCCTGCTCCTGGCCCGGCTGCCGGTTCTATGGTCCGCCGGCCTCCTTGCCCTGGCCGCCTTCGGCCTGCTGACCCTCCTGCGCCCGGTCCTCGGCCTCTACGCCCTGGCCCTGGCCATCCCCCTCACGCCGCAGATCCGCCTGCCCCTTGGCGCTGGCGCCCTCAGCCTTGCCGACCTTCTCATCGCTGGCGTCTTCGTGGCCTGGTGGATGCGGCTGACCGTCCGACGCGAGCGACCTCGCTCTGCCCCCCTGCTTTGGCTCATCCTGCCCTTGGGCCTGGCGCTGCTGTTCTCGTCGCTGGCGGCGGCCTCGCTCGAAGAAGCCATCCCCGAGCTGATCAAGTGGGCCGAGGTCGTCGTCGTCTACTTCCTCGGCGCCCAACTGCTCACACCCCGCCACCGTCTGCCATTCGTCATCACCCTCCTGGCCGCGGCCAGCCTCGAAAGCATCGTCGGGTTGCGCCAGTTCTTCTTTCGCCTCGGCCCCGAGGCCTATCTGCTAGGAGGCTTCCTGCGGGCCTATGGCACCTTCGGCCAGCCCAATCCTTACGCCGGCTACCTGGGCCTGGCCCTGCCCCTGGTCCTTGCCCTCACGTTGTGGGCCGCGACCGCAGGCTGGCGGCGGCGCCGTCCCCTTTTCTACCTCCACTTCGTCTTCTTTGCTGGCGCCAGCATCCTGATCGGCGCCGGCCTCATCGCCAGCTGGTCGCGCGGGGCCTGGCTGGGGGCGGTCGTCGCCGGACTGACCGTCCTGGCGCTGGCCTCCACCGGCGGTCGTCTGGCCATTGCCGCCGGCGCTGCCGCCCTCTTCCTCCTCTGGCCCCTCGTTCCCCCTGCCCTCACCGGCCGCCTGGCCGAGATCGGCGCCTACGTTGGCGTGTGGAATGCGCGCGGCGTCCCCGTCACCGACGCCAACTTCTCCGTCCTCGAACGCGTCGCCCACTGGCAGGTCGCCTGGGAAATGTTCGCCGACCACCCCTGGCTCGGCGTCGGCGTCGGCAATTGGGCCGTCGTCTACCCTCGCTATGCCTTTGCTCCCTGGACCGACCCGCTCGGCCACGCCCACAACGTCCTCTTTCACTTCGCCGCCGAGGCAGGCATCATCGGCGCCCTGGCCTTCCTCTGCTTCTGGCTCGGCAGCCTGGTCGCCGCCCTCCGCTCGGCCCACCGCAGCCACGGCCCGGACAAAGCCATCGCCATCGGCGTCTTCGGCCTCCTCGTCCACCTCTCCATCCACAACCAATTCGACAACCTCTTCGTCCAGGGCATGCCCCTTGTCGTCGCCCTCGCCCTTGCCCTGCTGGAGAGTAGACAAGTAGACAGGTAGACAAGTAGATAGGTAGACAAGCAGACTAGCCGAAACAACTCATTTGGCCGATTAACGATCATCGACTATCGATCATCGATTACTGACAACTTACTACCGATTACTGGCCAAAAATTACCTATTACGACCACTAATTACTAATTACTAATTACTAATTACTGATTACTGACTACTGACTCCCGACCATGCGCATCCTCCGCTGGCTCCTCCTCCTGCTCCCCATCGCCATCCTGGCCGAAATCTATCACTGGCCGCCTCTGCTGATCTTCCTTACCTCGGCCCTGGCTGTCGTCCCCCTGGCCGGCTACCTGGGCGAGGCCACCGAAGTCCTGGCCGACAAGACCGGGCCGCGCATCGGCGGTCTGCTCAACGCCACGCTCGGCAATGCCGCCGAACTGATCATCACCATCATCGCCATCCGCGCCGCCGAGATCGAACTGGTCAAGGCCAGCATCATCGGTTCGGTGCTGGGCAACCTGCTGCTGGTGCTGGGGCTGAGCGTGATCTTCGGAGGCGTAAAGAATGGCATCCAACGCTTCGACCGCGCCAGCGCCGGCCTGGACGCCACCCTACTCATCCTGGCCGTCATCGCCCTCAGCATCCCCTCCATCTTCAACGCCGCCATCGAGCCAAACACCCTCGCTGTCGAAGAACTGAGCCTGACCACGGCCGCCGTCATGCTCGTCATCTACGTCCTGGCCATTGTCTTCATCCTCCGCTCGCGCACACCCGAACGCGAGGCCGGGCCGACCGTACAGCCCACCCGCCACGGCCCCGGCTGGAACACTAGCCTTGCCATTGGCGTCCTCCTGGCCTCAGTCGTTGGCATTGCCATCATGAGCGAGTTCCTCGTCGGCTCGGTCGAGCATGTCACCGCCACCTTGGGTCTCAGCGCCTTCTTCGTCGGCATCATCGTCGTCCCCATCATCGGCAATGTAGCCGAACATCTGGTAGCCGTGCAGGTGGCGATCAAAGACCAGATGGACCTCAGCCTCAACATCGCCATCGGCTCCAGCCTGCAGATCGCCCTCTTCGTCGCTCCCATCCTCGTCTTCCTCTCCCTGCTCCTGGGCCATCCCCTGACGCTCGAATTCAACAACTTCGAGCTGATCGCCCTCACCGCCGCCGCCGTCATCGCCGCCTTTATCTCGGTCGATGGTCGCTCCAACTGGCTAGAGGGCGCCATGCTCACGGCCGTCTACATCATCCTTTCGCTGGCGTTCTATTTCCTGCCCAGCGTGCGCTAATGACTTCTCTTCCCCGCTCCAATTCGTCGGAGGCTCCTTCCTTGATTGCCCGCCTTGCCGCCATCAGCCCTATCCATCCCAAAGAAACCGAACGGTTCCTCAAATTCGCCGTTGTCGGCGCCATCGGCGCCATCGTCGATTTCGGCGTCCTCAACCTTCTGGTCTTTGTTTTTGGGCTGCACGACCTCGTCGCCAACACCATCTCCTTCACCTGCGCCGTCATCAGCAACTTCACCTGGAACCGGCTGTGGACCTATCCCGAAAGCCGCCAGATTCGCAAGCGCCGGCAGCTACCGCAATTCGGCCTGGTCAGCCTCATCGGGCTGGGAATCAACACCATCGTCCTCTTCTTTGCCGACCGTTTTCTGCTCGGCTTCGGTCTCAGCCAGGCCCTGGCCCTCAACATCGCCAAAGCCTTCGCCATCCTCGTCGTCCTCTTCTGGAACTTCGGCGCCAACCGCTTCTGGACCTACCGCCACGTCAATCGACCTTGACCGCAATCCCCATGCACATCGGCATTGACTACACCGCCGCCGTCCTCCAGGGCGCCGGCATCGGCCGCTACACCCGCGGCCTGGTCGACGCCCTCCTGCCCCTGCTCGGCGCCGCTGACCGCCTGACCCTGCTCCACCCACGCGAGAGCAGCCTCCCGCCCCAACCCGCCCCGCCTGCCACCGTCAGCCATCGCCGCCTCCCCCTTCCCGACCGTTTCCAAACTATTCTCTGGCATCGCCTGCACCTGCCCCTGGCGGTCGAGTTCTTCACCGGCCCGCTCGACATCTTCCACGCCCCCAACTTCCTGCTCCCGCCTGTCCGCCGCGCCCGCACCCTCGTCACCATCCACGACCTGGCCTTTCTCGTCCGCCCGCAATTCGCCCACCCCGACCTCCAACGCTTCCTCGCCGGCGCCGTCCCCCGCTCACTCGCCGGCGCCGACCACATCCTCGCCGACTCCGAGGCCAGCCGGCAGGACGCCATCCGCCTCTTTCACCTGCCGCCTGAGCGCATCACCGTAGTCGGAGCCGGTGTCGAAGCTCGCTTCCAACCACTCACCAATAGCCAATCACTACACGAAATACGGCAAAAATATAGCCTTCCCAACGCCCCCTTTATCCTCTCCCTCAGCACCCTCGAACCCCGCAAGAATTTCGACGGTCTCATCCGCGCCTTTGTTGCCGCCCGACAGCAAGCCGCCCTCGCCCATCACCTCGTCATCGCTGGGAAACCGGGATGGCTATACGAAAATATTTACGCCGAAGTCGAGCGGCTGCACGCCGGCGACTTCATCCACTTCCTCGGCTTCGTCGCTGACGCCGACCTGCCCGCCCTCTACAACCTGGCCGACCTCTTCGCCTTCCCCAGCCACTACGAAGGCTTCGGCCTGCCCGTACTCGAGGCCCTGGCCTGCGGCCGGCCCGTCCTCTGCACCGACACCAGCAGCCTGCCCGAAATCGCCGGCGACGCCGCCCGCCTCATCCCCACCGGCGACGAGGCCGCCCTGACCGAGGCCCTGGCCGACCTCCTCAGCGACGAGGCCGCCCGGGCCGACCTGGCCCGCCGCGGCCCCGCTCAGGCGGCGCCGTGGACGTGGGAAGCAGCGGCGAGGCGGCTGGTCGAGGTTTACCGCCACCTGGCCTGAGTGCGGCCCCTGCCAACCACCTATGCCCGACGAATTCCACTATCGCTGGCAATACGACCTCCACTCCAGCCCAGAGGCGCTGTGGCCGTATGTCTCCGATACCAACCGCTTCAACCAGGAGACGGGCGTGCCGCCCGTCGAAGATATGCGGCCGGGGCTCGAGCTAGTCAATGCCCGCCGCCATCTGCGGCTACGGCGTTCGGGGATGTGGATCAAGTGGGAGGAGGAGCCATTCGAGTGGGTGCGCCCCTACCGCTTTGGCGTGCGGCGGGTCTATAGCAGCGGGCCGGTGTCCGAGATGCGCACCCTGGCCGAACTCAGTTCCCGGCCAGAGGGCGGGACCCGGCTGGTCTATCAGGTTTGGGCGCGACCGCGCAATCTGCTGGGCTACGCCGCCATCCCCCTCCAGATTGGTCGCATCAGCGCCCGCGCCTTCGCCGCCGCCTTCTATCGCTACGACACCCTGGCTGCGCAAGGCGAGTCGCCCGGCGCAGCGCCCGGCCAGCCGCCCGGCCAGGCGGCGGCGCTCGCACCGGGCAGCGGGCAGCGCCTGCAGACGGCCGGCGCCGAGATGCAACGCCAGGGCGTGCCGCCAGAACTGGCCGGACGCCTGATCGACCTCATCATCCAGGCCGACGACATCACCCTCTCCCGGCTGCGGCCCTATGCCCTGGCCGATTACTGGCGCCTGCCGCGTCGGGCGACCCTCGAAGCCTTCCTCCACGCCACCCGCGCCGGGCTGTTCGACCTCCAGTGGCACATCCTTTGCCCGCTTTGCCGCGGCGACAAAGAGACCGCCGCCAGCCTCAACGCCATGGCGACGCGCGCCCACTGTGAAGTCTGCCACATCGACCTGGGCGCCAACTTCGACCAGGCCGTGGAACTGACCTTCCGCCCGAACCCCGCCATCCGCCCGCTCGAAATCCATCCCTACTGCGTCGGCGGCCCCCAGGTCACGCCCCACATCCTCGCCCAACAGCTGCTGCCGCCCCGCGCGACCCGCGACCTCTCGCTCCCGCTCGAACCCGGACGCCATCACCTGCGCGCCGTCGACCTGCCCGGCGGCCGCTACCTGCAGATCACAGCCGGCGGCGCCAGCGAAGCCACCCTGCGGGCGAGCGCCGACGGCTGGCCGGGCGAGGAACTCAGCCTGGGGACGAACCCCCTCATCCACCTGGCCAACGACACCGACCGCCAGCAACTCCTCCTGCTCGAACGCCTGGCCTGGAGCGATCAGGCCGTCACCGCCGCCGAAGTGACCACGCTGCAAGCTTTCCGCGACCTCTTCTCCAGCGAAGCCCTGCGGCCGGGCGAGCAGATCTCGGTGGGCAGCCTCACCATCGTCTTCACCGACCTGCGCGACTCCACCCGCCTCTACCAGGCCATCGGCGACGCCCCCGCCTTTGGCCGCGTCATGAGCCATTTCGACATCCTCCGCCAAACGATCAGTGCCGAGGAAGGCGCCATCGTCAAGACCATCGGCGACGCCGTCATGGCCGCCTTCCGCCGGCCACTCCACGGGCTGAAAGCCATCCTGCGCGCTCAGGAACTGCTGGCCGCCCAACCCGGCGGAGCCGGCGCCCCCCTCGTGCTCAAAGCCGGCCTCCACCACGGCCCCTGCATCGCCGTCACCCTCAACGGCCGCCTGGACTACTTCGGCTCGACCGTCAACGTCGCCGCCCGCATCCAAAACCTGGCCGCCGGCGAGGACATCGTCCTCTCCAACCTCGTCCGCGACGACCCCGAAGTGGCCGCGTGGCTACACGAAAACGCGCCTCGCTACGAACTCGAAACCCTCCGCACCACCCTCAAGGGGCTGGAGGGAACCTTCGAGGTCTACCGACTGCAACGGACATGAACCTGAACTCCGCCGTCTGGCGCCCTCGCCTTGCCCTCAGCCTTGCCGCCGCCGGGCTTGGCTTGATTGCCCTCGGCTACTGGGGCGCCTGGCTGCCGCACCCCGCCGCCGGGCTGAACATCCTGGGCATCGACCTGGCCGAATACGTCAAATTCGTGCCGGAGGTGCGATCCGGGCAGGTCTCGCTGCGCCGGGAGATCTTCTACGCCCCCCTCGTCAGCCTCTCCCTCGGCCTCACCCTCCTGGCCACGATCCACCGGCCTCGCCTGCCCCTCCCCCTGCGCCTGCTCCTCCTCGCCCTGGCCGTCCCGCCCGCCCTGGCCATGCTCCCGCCCGCCTGGACGCCCGCCCTCTTGCGCACGCCCGAATTCCGTGCGCAGACCCTGGCCATCGGCCTCCTCCTCGCCGCCGCCCTCCTCGCCCCCCTCTGGCGCCGTTTCCTGCCCGACCCGGCCCGCGGCCTCCTCCTTCTGGCCCTGGCCGGCCTTCCCTTCCCCGCCATCGCCGCCTTCCAGCGCCTGCTTCCCGCCCTGGCTGCGCTCTACAACCACCCTCTCGCCCCTGGCCCCGCCCTCTTCCGGCTCGGCCTGGGCGCCGGCCTGCTTGCCGCCGGCGGCTTGCTCATGCTCTGGCCCGCCAGACGAAGGCCGCGCCCCGCCGCCGCTGCCTGAACCACTAGCTGCGCGCTGCCTCCGGCTCAAAAGGAATGCCAATTACATCACGCTGCGGTCACCGGTTGCGTCGCGCGCCGATCGCCGGCCTATAATCGCCTTCGATTCAGGAATCGATAGTCCACTCTGAACCTTGCCGACCCAAACTCGCCGTTGGGAGCAAGGCATGGGGTGGCGTCTGCTGCGGTTCCCCACCCTCCAAAATCGGAAGGCGCCATCATGAAACGCATCACAACTCATGTCATCACTTTGCTCTCCATCGTGGCGCTGGCCCTGGGGGCGGCAGCCACACTGCGCGGGGCCTGGATGCCGGTGGGATTCCCCGGGCAGACGCTTGGCGACGCCGCATCTGCCGCGCTGGTGCTTGCGGGCGCTTACTGGCCGCCAATCGTACTGACAGGTCTGCTGACAGGCAGCGTGGTGCTGGCGCTGACGAGACAGCGGCGCATGGCCGGCTCAGATCTGTAGCCGCTGGGCTGAGGAAGCGGCTGCTCGACTTTCGCGCCAGGGGCGGGGCGGGGGTAGAATGTGCGCGGGCGCAGATGGCCGACACGACGGCCAGGCGCCCATTCTTTGCCGTATGACCACCACCCTACCCGCAACCACGACCCACCCCACCGCCGCGGCTGGCCGCGCCGAACTCAACGCTGAATTCAGCGCCGAATTCAGCGCCGAATTCAGCGCCGAATTCAGCGCGCCCAGCCGCTACCGCAGCGACCGCCGCGGCGCGCTGCGCTGGCTTGGCTCGCACGCCCTGCGCCAATGGCACTGGGGACTGATCATGACCATCGGCGCCTTCAGCAACGCCGCCCTGGCCGCAGCCATCCCCGTCCTCACCGGCCAGGCCTTCGACGCCATTTTGCAGCAGCCGCCCGACACCACCGTGCTGGCCCGCGCCGCCCTCCTCATCCTTGCCAGCCAGATGCTACGCAGCCTCTTGCAGTTCGCCCGCAACGGCGGCGCCGAGATGATCGGGCAAAACCTGGAGCGAGACATCCGCGACGAGATGTACGGCAGTCTGCTGGGCAAGAGCATGACCTTCCACAGCCTGCAACCGGTGGGCGATACGATGGCCCGCGCCACCAACGACGTGCGCGAGATCAACCTGATGTTCAATCCGGGGGTCAACCTGGTGGTGGGGTCGGCCTTCTTCTTATTCGTCCCGCTCGTCCTGGCCCCGCGCTACCACCCCAGCCTGGCCCTCATACCCGCCCTCTACATCCTTCTCTACTTCCTGGCCCTGGCCCACTATCTGCACGAACTGCAGCCGATCACCACACGGGTGCGCTCGACCTTCGGGCAGATGAACACCCGCCTGGCCGAGGCAATCGACGGCATCGAGACGGTCAAAGGCGCGGCCCAGGAAGAGGCTGAGGTGAAGCGCTTCAGCGTCGTCGCCGGGCGTTTCCGCGATGCCTTCGTCGGGCAGGGCAATGTCGAGGCGCGCTTCGTCCCCCTGCTGCTCTTGGGTGTGGCTTCGGCGGCCGGGCTGCTGCACGCCTTGCTGCTCTACCGCCAGGGGCTGATCGCAGTCGGCGATGTGGTGGCCTACTTTGGGCTGCTGCAATTGCTCGGCTTCCCCACCTTCGTCTCGCTCATGGCCTATTCACAGGTCTCGTCGGGCGTGGCGGCGGGGCGCAGGATCCTGGAACTGATCAACCGCGAAACCCTGCTCGACCAGAACCTGGCCGGGGCGGCGCCGCCGATGGTCGGGCGGATCGAGTTCCACCAGGTCAGCTTTGCCTACCACCAGGGCGCCGAACCTGCGCTCGACCAGGTCAGCTTCGAGGTGCAGCCTGGCCAGACCATCGCCATCGTCGGCCAGACCGGCGCCGGGAAAACCACACTGGCCAAGCTCGTCAACCGCACCTATGATGTCGATCAAGGCGGCGTGCGGATCGACGGCGTGGATGTGCGCGACTGGAACCTGGAAGCCCTGCGCCAGCGGATTTCGATCATCGAGCAGGACATCTTCCTCTTCTCGCGCACCATCGCCGAGAACATCGCCTTTGGCAAGCCCGACGCCACCGCCGCCGAAATCGAGGCGGCCGCCCGCGCTGCCCAGGCCCACGACTTCATCACCGGCTTCAAGGACGGCTACCAGACGGTGGTGGGCGAGCGCGGCGTCACCCTTTCGGGCGGGCAGCGGCAGAGGATCGCCCTGGCCCGCGCCTTCCTCACCGACCCCGCCATCCTCATCCTCGACGACTCCACCAGTTCGATCGACAGCGCCACCGAAGACCGCATCCAGCGCGCCATCTACGCCGCCGCCCGCGGGCGCACCACCCTGATCATCACCCACCGGCTGTCGCAGATCCGCTGGGCCGACCGGGTTATCGTCCTGCGCGGGGGACGGGTGGCAGCCGCCGGCAGCCATGAAGAGCTTCTGCATAGCTCGCCCGCCTACCGCCGCATCTTCACCGACTGACGCCATGTTTGCCAATCTCGACCCCGAAAGTTACGACCGGCAATACAGCGACCGGCAGTTGCTGCGCGGGATGTGGGGCTATTTTGGCGTCCACCGGCGGGCGCTGTTCCTCATTGCCTTCCTGCTGGCGCTGATCGCCGTCGCCGGGGGGGTCTTGCCGCTGGTGGTGGCCTGGGGGGTCGATCTGATCCGGGCCGCGCCCTCGGTCGCGAACATCGCCCTGATCGCCGGCGCCGTCCTGGCTTCGGGCGTCATCACCTGGAGCGCCAACTGGTGGCGCCGGCGGCTGACGATGCGCGTGCTCGGCGATGTCGTCCTGGCCCTGCGCACCGACGCCCTGGCCGCCGCCGTCGGCCAGGATCTCTCGTTCTACGACTCCTTCGCCTCCGGGCGCATCGTCTCGCGCATCACCTCCGATAGCAAGGACTTCGGCGAGGTGGTGCTGCTCGTCACCGACACCCTCTCGCAATTCGTCCAGGCCCTGCTGCTGGCCGTCGTGCTGCTAAGCATCGACCTCAAGCTATCGCTGGCCTTGTTCGCCTTCCTGCCGCTCATCTTCCTCATCGCCAGCAGCCTGCGCCGGCTGATGCGTCGCGCCACTCGCCGGGGGATGCAGGCTATGTCGGTGGTGAACGCTAACATCAAAGAAAGCATCAGCGGCATCGCCATTGCCAAAAACTATCGTCAGGAGGCGGTCATCTACAACGAATTCGACGCCGCCAACCGCCAGTCATTCGCCGTCAACATCCGCCGCGGCCTGGCCATGGCCGCCGTCTTCCCTGTTCTCAACGCCGTGGCCGGGGTGGGGATCACCGTGATGGTGTGGGTGGGGGGGTGGAGCGTGATGGCCGGGGCGGTGACGGCCGGGACCTGGTACCTGTTCCTCACCAGCCTCGACCGCTTCTTCTTCCCCGTGCTCAACCTGGCCGCCTTCTCCGCCCAGATCCAGGCCGGGATGGCTGCCTCCGAGCGCATCTTCGCCCTCATCGACGCCGAGCCGGCCGTGATCCAGACCGAGCGCGCCGCCCCGCCCCGGCTGATCGGCGACATCCGCTTCGAGCGCGTCTGTTTCCGCTATAGCGAACAGGAGCAGGTGCTGGCGGACTTCGACCTGCACATCCGGCCGGGCGAGAGTGTGGCCCTGGTGGGGCACACGGGCGCCGGCAAGTCGTCGATCGCCAAGCTCATCGCCCGCTTCTACGAGTTCCAGGACGGTCGCCTGATCGTCGATGGCCACGACATCCGCAGCTTCGAGCTTCCCGCCTACCGGCGACAACTCGGCATCGTCTCGCAGACGCCCTTCTTGTTCGCCGGCACGGTGGCCGACAACATCCGCTACGCCCACCCTGCCGTCGCCGACGCCGACATCCTGGCCCTGGCCCGGCAGATCGGCGAGGGCGAATGGCTGGAGACGCTGGCCCAGGGCCTGGAGACCGAGGTGGGCGAGCGCGGCAGCCGGCTCTCGATGGGCCAGCGACAGCTGGTGGCCCTGATGCGCGTCCTTGTCCAGGACCCGGCCATCTTCATCCTCGACGAAGCAACCGCCAGCGTCGATCCCTTCACCGAACGCCAGATCCAGGACGCCGTCGGCCTCATGCTGTCGCGGGCCACCAGCATCATCATCGCCCATCGGCTCTCCACCATCCGGGCCGCCGACCGCATCATCGTCCTGGACAAAGGCCGGATCATCGAAACCGGCAATCACGAGGGCCTGCTGGCCCAGGGCGGGCACTACGCCACCCTCTACAACACCTACTTTCGCCACCAGAGCCTGGCTTATGTCGAGCAAGCGCGGTCACTCTACGGCGCCTGAACCGCCGTCCCTGCCCATGCGCCGGCATCGCTCGCTCCTGGCTGTGCTGACCTTCACCGGCCTGGCCTGGGCGCTGCTGTCGGCGCTGGCGCCGCCGCCCAGCGCCGCCGATGCCGCCATCCGCCTGCGCATCGGCGTCATCGCCGACGGCATCTACCGTCTCACCCCGGCCGATCTCCTGGCCGCCGGCGTCGATCCGGCCACGATCGACCCGCGCACCTTCGCCCTCAGCAGCCAGGGCCGGCCGGTCGCCATCCGCGTGCCGGGCGAAGCCGACGGCCGCTTCGACGCCGGCGACGCCATCGAGTTCTTCGGCCAGAGATTCCGCAGCAACGAGCAAGACGAGAAGTATACCGACGAGCGCGTCTACTGGCTGGAGGCTGGTGTTGGGCCGGGCGGGGCGCGCATCCCCGACCAGATCGCAACCCCGGCCGGCGACCTGGCGCCGCCGGTCCATTTCCCAGCCGTGGTGCGGGCCGAACAGAACCGGTATTGGTTCACGTTGTATACCACCAACCCGCCCGCCAAAGACACCTGGTTCTGGGAACAACTGAAACCCTCTAGCAGCGAGGGCGTGACCGCCAGTTTCACCGCCACCGTCCCCTATCCCGTCACCGATGCCAGCGCCACCATCTGGATCGACCAGAACGCACGCTCGAACGTGATTCACCGCACCGAACTGAGTTTCAACGGGGCCGAGCTCGGCGCCGCCGCCTGGTCGGACGTGACCCGCAGCTACATCAGCCGCACGATCCCGCCCGGCGTGCTCATCCACGGCGCCAACACCCTGAGCGATCGCGCCACTCTCGTCCCGCCAACGCCGGTCGATTGGGTCTACTTCAACTACTGGGAAGTGCACTACCGGCGGCTGTTTCGGGCCTGGGAGGGACGTCTGGATTTCGTGGCCGAAGCCTCTGGCCCCGCCGAATACCTGAGCAACGGCTGGGAGACCGCCCCCATCGCCGTCTGGGACATCACCAACGCCGAACAGCCGCGACGCCTGACCGGAGCCGTCGCCATCCCCAGCGGCCAGGGCCTGGCCCTGCGCTTTCGGGTCGATGCCGATGCGCCCGGCAACCATTACTGGCTGCAGACCGAGGCCACCCTGGCTCCCCCGGCCAGCATCCGCCTCCGCCTGCCCACCGGGTTGCGGAACCCGGCCGCCGGCGCCGACGTCGTCATCGTCACCTCAGCCGAACTGCGCCCCGCCGCCGAGCGTCTGGCTGCCTTCGACCGGCAGCGCGGCTATCAAGCGCGGGTCGTCGAGTTCCAGGACGTGGTCGACGAGTTCAACCACGGCATCTATCACCCGCGCGCCGTCCCGGCCATGCTGGCCTGGGCGCAGGCCAACTGGCCCGACCCTACGCCCCGCTTTCTCACCCTCTTTGGCGACGGCCACTGGAATTTCAAGAACTACAACCCCGCCCTCTACCCACCCCAGCCACAGCACATCCCCCCCTATCTGGCCTGGGTCGACCCAACGCAGGGCGAAGTGCCGGCCGACCCCTGGTACGGCGACCTTGACGGCGACCGCCTGCCCGATCTGGCCGTCGGACGGATTGCCGTCAACAGCCTGGACGAGGCCAATGCCGTGCTGGACAAGCTCGAAGGCTATGACGAAAGCGGTCTGGCCGGCCCCTGGCAGCAAAACGCCATCTTCATCGCCGACGACAAGGACTCTGCCGGTGACTTCGCCGCGCTCAGCGACGCGATCATCGCCGACTATCTGCCGGCCTGGTTTACACCAGAGCGCCTCTACCTGAAAGCCACCCTCCCCGATGCTGCGGCCGCCCGCACCGCCATCGGCGCGGCCATCGACGCCGGCGCCTTGCTCCTGCAATATACCGGCCACGGCAGCCCGTCCCGCTGGACGCACGAAGAAATCTGGACCCTGGCCGATGTCCCCGGCCTGCAAAACGGTCCTCGCCTGCCGGTTGTGATGACCTTCAACTGTCTGGACGGCTACTTCGCCCATCCCCAGCCCGACCTGTTCTCGCTGGCCGAAACCATGCAGCGGCAGCCAAACGGCGGCTCGATCGCCGCCATCTCGCCCTCCGGCCTCGGTTTCACCTTCGACCAGGACCGATACCGACGCTTGCTGATGCAGAGCCTTTTCCACGATGGCGTCTACACCCTCGGCGACGCCCTCTTGCGCACCCAGCAGCGTTTCTTTGCCCGCACCGGCCCCCACTATCTGATCGATACGATGATGTTGTACGGCGACCCCACCCTGCACATGCCTTTACCCGATGAGCAGATATTTATGCCATTGGTGTGGTAGTGGTGCGTATCGAGACATAATTTGTCATTGCGAGGCCGTAGGCCGAAGCAATCCCCCAATCGCATCAGAAGTTGATTGTTGAATGTTGATTGTTTACTGGTTACTGGTTACTGGTTACTGTTCACTGTTCACTGGTTACTGTTCACTGATTACTGGTTACTGGTTACTGGTTACTGATTACTGATTACTGATTACTGTTTCCGCGCCATCCCGACCCCTACCCGGCCAAGCCATGAGCCGTTCCCTCCACCCTCGCCGCAGCCTCATCCCCACCGCCCTACTGCTTCTGGCCATCCTACTGATGCCCGCGCGGCCCACCCGCGCCGCCGTCACCCTGATCGAATTCAAAGCGGAAACGGTCGCTGACAAGACCAACCGCATCAGCTGGCGCACCGGCACCCAGATCGGCACCTTCGGCTTCAGGCTCTGGCGGGGTGCAAGCGCCGGCGGCCCCTGGCAACAAGTCGTCACCCTGCCGGCCGAGGGCGACAGCCTGGGCGGCGCCTCCTATAGCCACGACGACGCCAACCTGCCGGCCCCGGCCCAGGTCTGGTATCTGCTGCAAGAACTGGCCAACCAGGGCAACCCCTGCTATGGCCCCGTCTCGCCGGGGCAAGGGTCGCGCATCGACGCCGCCGCTTGCCCCGCCGCCGCCGAAACCACCGCCACCCACACCCCAACCGCCACGCCCCCGGCCTCCGCCACACCCACCCCAGCGCCCACCCAGACGCCCACCCCGCCCCCCACGGCCACCTCCACCACCGTCCCCTCGGCCACGCCAACCGCCACCGCCTCCCCCTCCCCCACCCGCTCGCCCACACCCACACCTACCTTCATCAGCGTCATCCTCGTCACCGCCACCCCTTCGCCAACGCTCAGGGCAAGCCCTTCGCCCACGCTCAGGGCAAGCCCTTCGCCCACCGCCACGGCCAGCCCCACCGCCACGACCAACGCAAGCCCCACCCCTTCGGCTACGCTCAGGGCAAGCCCGTCGCCCACCCCCACCGCCACCGAAACGGCCACACCTGCGCCACTGCCTGCGGCCAGCCCCACCGACGCGCCCTCGCCCCTCCCCTCGCCGGCAGCCAGCCCCACCCCCGCGCCCCCACCGCCGACCACGGGCTTCATCCGGCTGCCCACCGCCACCCCCGCGCCCGGCCGCCCGGCCTCGGCTCTGCCCACCGTCTTCCTCCTCGTCGGCCTCGGCTCGCTTGGCGCCGCCGCTGCCCTGGGCCTCATCGCCTGGCGCAACCTGCGCCAAAACCCACCCGGAGACGGCCCATGAGACCGCGGTCAGCCTTCGGCGCGCTCCTGCTGGGCTTGATCGGCCTCCTCCTGGCCGCCTGCCAGCGCCCCGCCCCCACGCCCGCCCCCCGCCTCGCCATCCGCATCGACGCCGACGGCATCTATCGGCTCGAACGGGCTGACCTCCTGCCCTTCGGCTGGGATCTGGCCACACTCGACCCCGCCCGGCTCCAACTCCGCCGCGGCGACCAACCCGTTCCCTTCACCCTCAGCGACGGCGGCCGCCAACTACGCTTCTTCGGCCAGGCTGCGCCCAACCGCAACCAAAGCCAGGCCGTCTACTTCCTCTCGCAAACCGGCGACGCCACGCCCGCCTTTGCCGACCGCCCCGCTCCCCCCTCCTCAACGGCGCCGTCCGACCAGGGCCGGTGCAGCGTCCGCTTCGAGGCCAACACCACCTACCTGCCCCAAACCGATGGCGGCGACCCCTGGTTGGGCGAACGCCTCTTCGCGCCGGCCCAGATCGAGCTTCCCCTGCGGCTGACTCACCCCACCGCCGGCGCAGCCACCCTGACCGTGCGCCTCTGGTCGGCCTCCGCATCGCCGAACGACCCCGACCACCATCTCATCGCCCACCTGAACGGGCAACCGCTCGGCGAAAGTCGGTGGGATGGCGCCCGTCGTTTCGAGGCCGCTTTCTCCTTCGACGCCGGCCTCCTCCAGGATGGCGACAACACCCTCACCCTCATCGCCCCCGGCGACACGGGCGCCGCCGCCGACCTGGTCTATCTCGATGCAGTCGCACTCGACTACCCGCGCCAGCTCATCGTCGGCGACGACCGCCTGGACTTCAGCGCCGCGGCGGGGGCGTTCCGCATCGACGGCTTCACCACGCCCGACATCGAACTATGGGACGCATCCGGGCCGGCGCGATTGACCGGATTCCAGGTCGGCGGGTCGGGGCAGGCGCATTGGCTCGCTTTTGGCGACGAGGGGCCGGGCGAGCGCCACTATTGGGCCGCCGCCGCCGGCGCCCTCCTCGCCCCGACCGCCATCCGCCCCGCCGCTGCTCCCATCCTCCCACCTGCGGCCGGGGCCGACTACATCGCCATCACCCACCCCAGCCTGGCCGAGGCCCTGCAACCGTTGGTCGAGCACCGGCAGAGCCAGGGGCTGCGGACGGTTGTTGTCAGCACCGAGGCCATTGCCGACCAGTTCGGCGCCGGCGTGATCGGCCCCAATGCCCTGGCCGGCTTCCTGCGCTGGGCCACGACAACCTGGCCTACCCCGGCCCCGCGCTTCCTGCTGCTGGCCGGCGATGCCAGCTACGACGCCGACCCGCAGGCCGATCTGGTCCCGACCGGCCTGGTGGCCACGGGCGAGGTGGGGGAGACGGCCAGCGACACCGACCTGGCTGACCTCGACCGCGATGGGCGGCCCGACCTGGCCGTTGGCCGTCTGCCGGCGCGCACGCCCGAGCAGATGGCGGCGATGGTGGACAAGACGTTGGCCTATGAGCAGGCAAAAGCGGGGGACTGGCAGCAGCAGGCCCTGTTCGTTGCCGACGACGATGACCCCTTCTTCGCCCAGTTCGACGAACAGATGCTGGCGCTGCTCCCACCTGACTTCCGGGCCGAACGCACCACTATTGGCGAGGAGGATGTCCGGGCCAGGCTGGCCGCCGATTGGCGAGCGGGACGAGGGCTGATCAGCTACATGGGTCACGGCGCCACCACCTTGTGGGCGCAAGAAGAGATCCTGACCAACGCCGACATTGCCGGGCTGGAATCGGACGGGCGGCTGCCGGTCGTCGTCGTCTGGGCCTGTCTGAGCGGTTACTTCCATCATCCCACCCAGGTCTCGCTAGGCGAAACCTTGTTGCTGACGCCAAAACGCGGGGCGGCGGCGGCGCTCGTCCCCACCGGCGCCACCTTCGCCGGCGATCAGATGGCCCTGGCCCAGGCTCTTTTCGGGCGACACATCTTCACCAGCCCGACCCTGGGCGAGGCCCTGCTGGCCTCCTACCGCGAACTGGACCCTGCCTCGCCCGGCCTGCGCGACATCATCCACACCTTTGTCCTCCTGGGCGACCCGGCGCTGTCTTTCAGGGCTGCACGGCCTCCGTGATCGCCAGAAATTCTTGCAGCCAGCCGGGCACGGCCTCCTGGTGGGGGGCGCGGTCGGGTTCGGCGGCCCCGGCCAACGCCGACTGCCACGACAACACCCGGCAGAGGGCGCCCAGACGCTGGGCCAGGTCAGCGGCAGCGAGGAGGTGATGAGGCGGGGCAGAAGCCGACCAGGGGGCCAGGTAGGCGTCGCGCAGGCGGGCCAGTTCGGGGGCAGTAGTGGGCAGGTCGAAGCGGGCGGCCGTGCTGCGCAGGCTGACGAGCAAGGTGCAGAAGGGGTGGGTGATGCAGGCGTCGCCCCAGTCAAAAAACTGGTAGCGGCCATCGTGCACGAAGATGTTGCCGTCGTGAAAGTCGTCGTGCTGGATGGTCTCTGGCAGGCCGTAGCTCGCCAGTTCCGCCGCCATGTCCGCCACCCGCGGGCGCAGGTCGAGCAAGCGCCGGTGCTCGGCCTGGCTGAGGCCGTCGGGCTGGCCGAGGCGGAGGTCGTCGGTGTCGGCCAACAGGCCGGCGTAGAGGGCGGGCAGCCGGGCCAGCCGGCGGTCGGGCACGCCGAGGGCCAGCATTTCATCGACATGGCCGGCCATGTCGAGCTGGAGGGTGGCGTAGTCTGGCAGCAGCCGCAGCCAGTACGAGAGATCGCGGTCGGATTGCAGCCGCGCTCGCAGGGTCTCGCCGCCGTCGGCCATCAGCATCCAGCCGCGGGCGGCGTCCACCGCCAGCAGGGCGGGCATGACGCCGGGGCGATGGCGCAACAGGGCCTGGGAGAGGCCGGCTTCGTAGATGGAGGCGGGGGCCGGGGCCTTGAAGAAGCAGGGGCCGGCGCTGGCCTGGAGGCGCATCACCACCGACCAGGGGCGGATGCGGGGCGGGTCGAGCGAGACGAGGCCCTGGCCGCGGGCTTCCAGGCTGGCTTCGATCCAGGCGCGCACCTGGTCGAACCAGGCCGGGTCGGCCCATGGGCGGGGGAGGGAGATGTCCATCGTCAAGACTGCGATCAGACGGCCGTCTGTACGATATCTTGGGGGAGGAAGAAATAGAATCCCGACTCGCCGCCCGCCGCAGCCAGCGCCTGGCCCAGATCCCGCCCGACCAGCGCGTAGTGCACATCCCACCCCGCGTCTCCGTTCAGCCAGCGATTGCCACGGTCGATCAGCGTCTCCAATGTGCGCCCGGTCATCGGCTCGCGGCGCCACTTGGCCTCACCGAACAACACCCGTCGCTCCGAGCGGTTGACGGCCACGATGTCGATTTGGGCGTCGCCGCTCCACCATGACCCGATCTCCTCGAAGCGAAAGGGGATGGCGCCGTCGGCCGAGGCGACGAGCATGTGACGGCGGGCGACCTCTTCCCACACCGGCGCCACAATCTGCGGCATGGCCAGACGAATCTGATCGCCGACTTCGTTTTGGCGGCGGCCGATCGCCAGGTAGTCCTCGTTTGGTAGCACCCACTGATGCCAGAAGCGGAAAAAGGGGTCGCGAAGATGGTAGCTGCCCCAACGATCCGGGTTGCGGGTGCGCTCGACGGCGCGACGATATTCGAGGATGCCCAATTCCACCAGGATGGACAGGCGATGATCGGCGGTGCGCACGGTCAGGCCCGAAAGCCGGGCGATATCGGCGCGACGATGGCCGCCGCTGGCGATGGCGCGCAAGATGGCAAGGCTGTCTTCGATGTCGCCATGCAGTTCCTCGTGCAGTTGTAGACGGACTTCGGCAAAGAGACTGCCCTGGGGTGCAAGGATGTGGCGCTTGATATTGGTCAGGAGGCTGAGCTGCGGGTCGAAGGCGATCAAGTAATCGGGCATCCCGCCCAACACCGCATAGGTCTCGACCAGTTGTTCGGCTGTGTAGTTGGGGAAGAAGCCGGGCAAATCGCCGATAGCGAGCGGTTTCAGCTCGAAAGGCCAGGTGTGTCGCCGATAGAGCGGCGCGCCAGGGTCGAGCACCTGCTGCTTGATCACGCTTTGCATCGATCCACTCAGGATCATAAAGATCTGGCTTTGTTGCAGGCGCACATCCCATTCGCGTTGGATTAGCGAGGGCAGTTCGGGGTCGGCTTCGACCAGGTAGGGGAATTCGTCGAGCACGACGACAAGACGACGTTGCGCCGCCAGATCGGCGATGACGGCGAAGGCAGCGCCCCAGGAAGGATAGGTGAACGTCTCGGACGGCGGCGCATCGGCGGCAAAGGTCTGGATGGCGCGCGAAAACTCAGCCAACAGGGTGGCTTTGTCGGCGCGACGGGCGAAGAAGAAGATGCAGGGCTTGTCTTCCGACCACTCGAAGAGCAGGGCGCTCTTGCCCACGCGCCGGCGGCCATAGAGCACGACGATTTCGGCCCGCCCCTGAGCATAGCGTTCCGAGAGATAGCTAAGCTCGCGTGTACGCTTGAGAAACATGGTGGCGACGTCTCCTTGGTCGCCCCAGTATAGCGCGCCCGCCCCCTGTCGGCAAAGATTACCATCGCCGGTGGTAATCTTCGGGATTACCGCCGGCCGTGGTAGTTTTCTGGTTTGGCATCACCTCACCAGCCGGGCGTACAAGTCCTGCTGCCGGGCGATGGCGCGCCGGTAGAGGGCGTGCCGTTCGGGGTCAGGCGCGCAGGTGGGGCCGAGCAGGTCGGGGGCGGCGGCGAGGCCGGGCAGGAGTCCCAGGGCTGCGAGCGCAAGCAGGGCGACGCCGCGGGCGGTGGCTTCGGCGGCCTGGGAGAGTGTGATCGGCCGGCCCAGAGCGTCGGCCATGATCTGCAACCAGGTGAGCGAGGCCGCCAGGGCGCCGCCGCTGGCGATGATTTGCGCCTCGCCGGGCAGCAACGAGGCGAGCATGTCATAGACGAGGGCGATGCGATAGGCCACGGCTTCCATGCCGGCGCGCAGAATATCAAGCGGCGTTGTCCCCAGAGTCAGGCCGTGAATGGTGGCGCGGGCGTCGCCTGCCCAGCCGGGCGCACGCTCACCGGAGAAGAAGGGGAGGATGGTGAGGCCGTGGCCGTCGGGCGGCAGAGCGGAAAGGGCAGATTCCACCGCTTCCCGGTCGCCCAGCTGCAAGCTCTCGCCCATCCAGGCGTACACGTTCCCACCCTCGGTCAAAGCCCCGCCCGGCAGCGAGCGCCGTCTATCCACGCGATAGCACCACAGTCCGGGCGGCAGGGTGGGGATGTCGGTTTCGAGCACGACGCGCAGGGCGGCGGTGGTGCCCACGGTCAGGGCCACGCGACTCGGGCCGGTGGCGCCGCTGCCGATGTTGGCGGCGGCGCCATCGCCGATGGCCGGGAACCAGGGGACGTGCGTCAGGGCGGGCCAGCGGGCGGCGAAGGCGGGGCGCAAATCAAAACGGGGGCGGTTGAAGTCAGTGAGGGGGGAGAGATGGAGATTGGAGATTGGAGATTGGGAGAGGAGGGGGGCGTCCCAAATGAGTTGGCGGCGGTCGAGCAGGCCGGTCCACGAGGCAACGTAGTAGCTGACGGCGGTCTCGCCGAAGAGTCTGAGTTCGAGGTATTCGCCGATGGAGAGCCAGCGAGCGACCTGGGCGAAACGGGCGGGGTCAGAGCGATGGAGCCAACGCAGGCGGGCCGGCAGGTAGCTGGGGTGGAAGCGACAGCCGGTGCGCTGGTGGGTTTCGGTTTCGTCGCAGTCGGCGCGCAGGCCGGGGACTTCGCCAGCGGCGCGGGCATCGGCATAGGTGGTCAGTGGAAAAATGGCGCGGCCGGCGGCGTCGAGACCGAAGATGTTGTTGGCAAAAGTGGCTACGCCGACGCCAACGATCGCGCCGGCCAACGGCCCGGCCTGGGCGAGGGCCTGGTCGAGGCAGGCGAAGATGCGTTCGAGCAGCTCGTCGGGGTCGAATTCATGGGCGCCGGGCGGAGAGGTGCGGGCGATCACAGCCTGCCGGCCTTCCACCACCTCCACCGTGGCGCCCTGGCGGTCGAACAGCAGCGCCCGCACCGAGGAAGAGCCGATGTCGAGGGCGAGGATGTAGGGAGGCTCTGCCGGCGTCGTCTTCATGGCGGACATGCTAACAACATCGGCGTCGCTTCGACAAGACGAGGGTGGGCGGATTGCTGGGATGGGCGGATTGGGAGGAGATGCCAACAACATCGGCGTCGCTTCGACAAGACTACCAGACGGTCATCTGAAAAGGAGGAGATTCACTTCTTGACAACCGTTGTTGGGGCTGCTATACTATGTGCAATTGCACGATGACTGTGCATTTGCACGGCTTTCCTATCCTTCCAACCATGCCCGACCCCGACTTGCACGAACTGCTGGCAGAAGTGGCGTCGCTCTACTATGAGGAGGAGCGCACGCAAACCGAAATTGCGGCGCGGCTGGGATTGTCGCGAGTCAAGGTCTACCGCTTGCTCAAGCAGGCGCGCGAAGAACAAGTGGTGGCGATCGTGATCGATTGGCCGATCAAGCGCGATGCCCGGCTGGAACGCGAGCTGTGCCAGCGCTTCGGCCTCAGCGAGGCGCTGGTCATGCAGTCGATGTCGATGGAACAAGGCGCCAGCCTGCACCAATTGGGGCAGATGGCCGCCCGCTATTTGGAGCAGACGCTGCAAGATGGGGCGACGCTGACGGTTTGCCTGGGGCGCTCGACCTACGAGACGATCAATGCCATCCGCCCTGGCTTTCGCGCCCATGTGCATGTGGTTCCGGCCCTGGGCAGCATGCCCTTCGCCATGCACGAAATGGATAGTGGGGCGCTGGCGCGGAGGCTGGCGCAAAAGCTCGGTGGCGATGTCTTCGATCTGTCGGCGCCGGCCATGGCCGATAGCGCCGCCGCCGCCGGGGTGCTCCGCAGCCAGCGCGACATCAAACGGGCGCTGGAGGCGGCCGAGAATGCCGATCTGGCGCTGGTGGGCATCGGCAATCTCGATCCGGTGCAATCTGGCTTTGTGAAGGGCGGGTTCATGACGCCGGAGGGGGCGAAGGCGCTGGTGGAGGCCGGGGCGGTGGGAGACATCGCCGGCCGCATTTTCAGCCTCGATGGCCGCTTGCATGACAATGAGTTCGACGAACGCATCATCGGCATCGGGCTGGAGGCATTACGGCGCATCCCCTGCACCGTGGCCGTTGCCCTGGGTCTGGAGAAGGCGCGGGCAATCTGCGGTTCATTGCGCTCCGGGGTGGTGAAGGTATTGTGCAGCGATGATCGTACGGCCAGGGCCGTGCTGGAACTGGAGAACGGTGATGATCGCTAACACGATCGCGTCGATGGTCGTTCCTATTTTCCGGGGCGAAGGCCGGCTGTCATACGAAACGCGCCCTGTCCCCACCCTGGCCGCAGCCGATGATGTGATCGTGCAGATCGAAGCCTGTGGCATCTGCGGCACCGACCTCAATATCCTGGCCACGCCGCCCGCGCACAAAGCCACGCCCGGCATCGTCATCGGGCACGAGGGCGTGGGTGTGGTGGCGGAGGTGGGAAGCGCGGTTTCAGGCTTGCAGCCGGGGGATCGGGTGGTGATCGCCAATCGCCTGACCTGCGGCCAGTGCGCTTATTGCCGCCGGGGCCTCGACAACCAGTGTACGAACTATCAGACCATCGGCACCACTGTCGATGGCGCCTTCGCTCCCTACCTGCGGGCGCCGGCGCGGGCGCTGTGGCAGATCTCGCCGGCTGTGCCGCGCGACGATGCCGCCCTGTTCGAGCCGCTGGCCTGCGCCGTTGGCGCCGTCAAGCGGGCGCCCTTCCAGGCCGGCGACCATGTGGCCATCATCGGAGCTGGGCCGATGGGTCTGCTTTTCGCCCTGCTCTATCGGACGATGGGCGCCGGCAAGATCATCGTCATCGACCTTGCGCCCTACCGGCTCGATTTCGCCCGTGATCTGGGGGTCGATGCGGCTGTGAATGCTGCTGAGATCGATGTATCTGCCGAAGTCAAACGGCTGACCAGCCTCGGCGCCGACATCGTCGTGGATGCGGTCGGCAACCAGATGGCACAGGCGATCCGGTTGGCGCGCCGTGGCGGGCAGATCATTCTCTTTGGTCTGCGCCCGCATGATAACCCACCTGTCAACCAGTATACGATCACACGCTACGACCTCACCATCCACGGCACGTTCGTCGGCCTGCATCCTTTCGCCCAGACGATTCAGCTGCTCGAAAGTGGGCGCTTGCAGCCGTCGGCGATCATCACGCATCGCTTACCGTTGTCGGAACTACAGCGCGGCGTCGAGCTGATGCGCACGCAACAGGCGATGAAGGTATTGATCGAGATGGAGAGGTAGGCCGGGAAGTCGATCAGTCATTGGTAATTAGTAATTGGTAATTCTTTAGTTTCCGCTAAGTGCTGACGTGACAAAGGCGGCTGGATGGTTCATGATTGCAGGAAACCATTCCCACAAGCTCCTGCAAGGAGAGAACCATGCCAACCGCCGTACGAGA